>CAJOFW010000041.1 GCA_905234005.1 uncultured Oscillospiraceae bacterium | reverse complement strand
CGATGAGCAGCGCGATGATGGCAAACGAGACGATCGTCACGGCGCGGCTGTGCGCCGCGAGCCGCTTTTCCCGCCGGTCGCGCCGGGCCGCTTTTTTATCCTGTTGCTCCTGCACGGGCGCACCTCCTCATGCTTTCTCCTGTAAGAAAAAGGTTCAGAAAGATCTTTGATTTCGCATCGAAAAGACAGCGTTTCCAAGGCTTCGCGCCCGGTAACGGCGAAAAGCCTCTCATCGTAAAACAGTATCGGAACCGCGTATCAGAACTGGAAGTAAAGGAATGTCGAGTACGTCGCGTTCACCATGCCCGCGATGGAGAAGATGAGCAGCACGGCGAAGATCGCGACGGAAATGGTCATGGCCCGCGTCGGATAGCGTGCGACGATGTTCTCCCGCAGCGTGTGCACGACCGGGCCGGAGCCGACGACCGCCGCGGCGAGCAGCAGGAAATTCGTCCGGAACAGATACGAGGTCGCGCCGTTCCAGAAGCCCATACCGTCCCCGCCGAGCATCTCCCCGATGTATCCGAACGCCCCGCCGAGGGAGCCGGAGAAGAAGAACACCCAGCCCACGAACACGACAAGGCACGTCGCGAGCGAGCGCAGGGCGCGGGGAACGCCGTCGAACCGGTCGCGGATGACGAACCGTTCGAGCGCGACGAACAGGCCGTGATACAGCCCCCAGAAGACGAAATTCAGCGTTGAGCCGTGCCATATGCCGGTCAGCAGCCAGACGGCCGCGAGGTTGAAGAGCTGCCTCCCGCTGCCGCAGCGGTTGCCGCCGAGGGGGATGTAGACGTAGGTGCGGAACCACGCGCCGAGGGAGATGTGCCACCGCCGCCAGAACTCGGAGACGTTCAGGGAGCGGTAGGGATAGTCGAAGTTTTTGTCAAAATGAAAGCCGAGCATCCGGCTCAGGCCGATGGCCATATCGGAGTAGCCGGAGAAATCGAAGTAGAGCTGCAGGCTGTAGAAGATCATGCCGAGCCAGGCCGTGCCCGCCGCCATGCCGCCGCCCATCGCCTGCACGGCCGCGAACGCCGCGCCGAGCCGGTCGGCGAGCAGGACCTTCTTGAACAGGCCGATCAGAAAAAGCTCCGTCCCGGCGAAGAGGTCGGACTTCGTGAGCTGGAAGGCCTCGAGCTGGTCGAAGAAGTCCCCGTACTGCACGATCGGGCCGGATATGAGCTTCGGGAAGAAGGCCATATACAGCGCGGCGCGGATGATGTTCGGCTCCGCCGGCGCGGTGTCGTAGTACACGTCGAAGACGTACGACAGCGCCGAGAACGTGAAAAACGACACGCCGAGCGGCATTGTGCCGGCGAAGTATTTGTAGAAGCAGAGAAACAGCACGTTCGCGCCCACGGTCGTATAGAGCGCGGTGCGGGCGCGGCCGTCATAGCCGCTCCGGAACCAGCGGTCGATTTCGAGAACGCCGAAGTAGTTGAACAGGATCGAGGCGACGAGCGCGGGAAGGTGCCCGGCGTCGCCCCAGGCGTAGAAGAGAAGGCTCAAAACAAGCAGCAGAAGCGGCTTCGCCCTGCGCGGCGTGATGACGTACAGCAGCAGCGAGACGGGCAGGAACAGAAACACAAACGGGATCGTACTGAAGCTCATGTCGGTATCCCTCCCCTCACAGCGCGTCCGAGAACGCGCGGCGCGCCGTATCGGCCTGCGCCGACGAGACGAACAGGATGTAGTTTCCGCCGTCCTCCACGGCCGCGGCCTCCAGCATGGCGACCTGATCCGGGCCGTAGCCCTCGAAGGTGGTGATCTGCGTCTTGAGGCGGCTCTCGATCGCGGCGAGAACCTCGTCCCTCTGCGACATATCCGTCAGCTTCACGAGAAGAAGCTCCTCCGCGCCCATGTTCGTCGCGGGGTAGTACAGCGTGAAATCCTCATACGCGGACGGGTCAAGCCCGTAGAGACGGCGGAGCATCTGCCCGTCGCCCTCCTGCACGGCCTCGAACCGGGCCGCCGTCACGACGGCGGAGCGGACGTCGTCAAACGCCGCGTCGCTCTGACGGACGCCGGACGCCCCGGCGATGAGCATGACCGCGAACAGCACGAGAACGATATACTTGCATACCGCCATCGCGGCGGCGCCGGTGCCCGATTGTGTCATGCGTCAAGCGCCTCCTCCGCGTCCCGGAAATACGTCGCCAGGATCATGTTTGTCGCCCAATAGGGGTAAAAGCCGCTCTGGAAGTGGATGCCGTCCGTCTCGTAATACTCCTGGTGCTCCGCGACGATCTCGGCGTTGTCGATGAACGTCCAGCCGTTTTCCTCGCACGCCTGCCCGATGACCTCGTTCCACTCGGGCACATACTTCCACATCGCGCCCTTGTAGAGCGCCCAGTCCTCGACGGGCAGGATGGAGTTTACATAAATCTCAACGTCCGGGAGGTTTTCACGCACCTGTCCGAGCACGTTCTCCATCTCCTCGATGTAGTCCTCCACGGTCGGCCAGAAGCCGATGTTGATGTCGTTGATGCCGTAGGCGATGTAGATGCGGGCGGGGTTGTAGGCAAGGATATCGTCCATGTGCTCGGCGACGGAGGTGATTTTGTCGCCGGCGTCGGCGAGGATGCGTTCGGAGGGCAGCGGCGTGAAGTACGCGAAGCCCACGGCGCGGGAGTCGCCGAGGATCAGATAGTCCTCGAACATGCTCCACACGTCCGCCTCGCCGTTCAGGAGCTGGTCGCGCAGCACGACAAGCTCGGCCTCCAGCCGCGCCTGCCGCTGCTGCCGGATGACGGCGATGACCTGATCCGGGTCGCCCTGCTCGAGCTGCCTGAGATAGGCGACGGCGCTCGATTCCGCCGTTGTATCGCCGCTGCCGCCGCTGCCGCCGCCGCAGCCGGCGAGCAGCAGCGCCGCGAGAAGCGCCAGCGCCAGAAGCCGTAATCTGTGTTTTCCTTTCATGCGCCGTCCTCCCCGCAGCGCCCATAGCCGGGCCGCGCCCTATATCTGGGCATAATTCTGCATAATGTACACAATATAACACACATCCCGCGCAGTTTCAACATTTTCTTGGGGCGGAATGCTTATTATTTGTTCCGATGCTCCTTTTTCATGCGGCGCTCGTGGTTCAGGATCGCCTTGCGCAGCCGCAGATGGCCGGGCGTGACCTCGAGAAGCTCGTCGTCCGCCATGAACTCGAGACACTGCTCGAGGCTGAGCTGCTTCGGCGGCACGAGACGCAGCGCCTCGTCGGAGCCGGAGGCGCGGGTGTTCGTGAGGTGCTTGGCGCGGCAGACGTTCACGACGATGTCCTCCTTCTTCGGGCACTCGCCGACGATCATGCCCGCGTACACCGCCGTGCCGGGGCCGATGAACAGCGCCCCGCGCTCCTGCGCGTTCCACAGGCCGTAGGCCAGCGCGTCGCCGGTCTCGAACGCGATGAGGGAGCCGGTGTTCCGGCGCTTGACCTCGCCCTTCATCGGGGCGTAGGAGTCGAAGACGGAGGCCATGATGCCCTCGCCGCGTGTATCGGTCAGAAACTCGCTGCGATAGCCGAAGAGGCCGCGTGTCGGCACGAGAAATTCGACCTTCATGCGCGTACCCACCGGCGTCATCTGCAAAAACTCGCCCTTGCGGGAGCCGAGCTTTTCCATGACCGCGCCGACGCTCTCCGCCGGGACGTCGAGCACGACGCGTTCCATCGGCTCGCACAGCTTCCCGTCGATCTCCCGGAACAGCACGCGGGCCGGGGAGACCTGAAACTCGTACCCCTCGCGGCGCATCGTCTCGATCAGGATGGACAGGTGCATCTCGCCGCGGCCGGCGACGTTGAACGCGTCGGTGGAGTCCGTCTCGCTGACGCGAAGGGACACGTCCCGCAGCGTCTCCTGCGTCAGGCGGTCGCGGATGTTGCGGCTTGTGACCCACTTGCCCTCGCGGCCGGCGAACGGGCTGTCGTTGACCGAGAACGTCATCTCGATCGTCGGCGCGGAGATCTTCACGAACGGCAGCGGCGACGGGTCGGACGGGGCGCAGATCGTGTCGCCGATCGTCACGTCGCCGATGCCGGACAGGGCGATGATATTGCCGGCGGCGGCCTCGGTCACAGGCTCGCGGCCCAGCGCCTCGAATTCATACAGGCTCACGGCCTTTGCCTTCCGCGTCGGGCGGTCGCCGTGGTAGTCGCATACGACGATCTCCTCGTTCTGCCGGATGACGCCCCGCTCGATGCGGCCGATCGCGATGCGGCCGACGTACTCGTTGTAGTCGATGGAGCTGACGAGCATCTGGAACGGCTCGTCCACCGGCTGCTCCGGGGCGGGGATATATTCGACGATCGCGTCGAAAAGCGGCTTCAGATCGGTGCCCTGCACCTCCGGCGAGACCGAGCATATGCCCTGCCGCGCCGACGCGAACAGCATCGGGGAATCGAGCTGCTCGTCGGTGCAGCCGAGATCCATGAGAAGCTCCAGCACCTCGTCCACGACCTCGTACACGCGCTGGTCGGGCCGGTCGATCTTGTTCACGACGACGATGACCTTGTGCCCGAGCTGCAGCGCCCGCTCGAGCACAAACCGCGTCTGCGGCATCGGCCCCTCCGCCGCGTCGACGAGCAGCAGCACGCCGTTTACCATTTTGAGGATGCGCTCCACCTCGCCGCCGAAATCGGCGTGGCCCGGCGTGTCGACGATGTTGATCTTCGTGCCGCCGTAGTGGATGGAGGTGTTTTTCGCGAGGATCGTAATGCCCCGTTCGCGCTCGAGGTCGCCGGAGTCCATGACGCGCTCCGCCACCTGCTGATTTTCCCGGAACGCCCCGGACTGGCCGAGCATCGCGTCCACAAGCGTGGTCTTGCCGTGGTCAACGTGCGCGATGATCGCGATGTTTCTGAGATTCGCCATTTTATCTTCTCCCGTTGGAACACCCTTGAGACAATGGGCTTCCCTTTTCCGCATAAATTTTTCTACACAAACGTTTATTATACCATTTTCCCCGGAAAATTCAATACGCCGCCGCAAAAAATCCTCTCCCGCGCCCGCCGGAGACGCCGCGTGAAAAAATGAACGAAAGTCCCTGTACTTTTCGCACAAACCGTGCTATAATCGCTTCGTACTTTTTCCTGTAAGAAAAAGTACCAAAAAGAACTTTGTATTCGCTTCGAAACAGCAGCGTTTCCAAGGCTTTGCGCCCGGTAACGAGACGATGTCTTCCATCGGGGAGCGGTATCAGGATTCTTACCCATTACCAACAAATCAAGGAGATGATTGCCATGTACGCCATTCTGGAGAGCCACCCGGAGCTTGCGCCGTTCGAGTCCGACATCAACCTCCGCATGGAGCGCTATCTGGGGAAACGCGGGCAGATCCTCAGCGGCTACGCGTCCCTGTACGATTTCGCGAACGCCCACGCCTATTTCGGCTTCCACATCGCGGACGGCGGCTGGGTCTACCGGGAGTGGGCGCCCGGCGCCGATCAGGTCTTCCTCACCGGCGACTTCAACAACTGGCAGTGGATCGACACGCCGCTGGAGCGCCGCGATAACGGCGTCTGGGAGCTTTTCCTCCCCGGCGAGATCATCCACAAGGGCAGCCGCGTGCTGACCATCGTGAACAACGGCGGCAATCTCACGCAGCATCTGCCGCTCTATACCCGCCGGGCCATTCAGGACTGGCAGACGGGGAGCTGGTGCTGCGAGGTGTGGGACGACGCCGAGCCGTACCCGTGGACGGACGCCGGGTTCCACTCCGACGAGCCGCCGCTCATCTACGAGGCCCACGTCGGCATGGCGAGCGAGGATCACCGCATCGCGACCTACCGCGAGTTTGCCGACAACATCCTGCCGCACATCGTCGACGGCGGCTACAACACGATCCAGCTCATGGCGATCATGGAGCACCCGTATTACGGCTCCTTCGGCTACCAGGTCAGCAGCTTCTACGCCGCCTCGAGCCGGTTCGGCACGCCCGACGACCTCAAGTACCTCGTGAACAGGGCGCACGCGGCGGGTCTGCGGGTGCTGCTGGACGTCGTCCACTCCCACGCCGTCGCCAACACGCTCGAGGGCATCAACCTGTTCGACGGCACGCCGTACCAGTTCTTCCACGAAGGCCCCCGGGGCGATCACCCCTCCTGGGGCACAAAATGCTTCAACTACGACAAGCCCGAGGTGCTGCACTTCCTTCTGAGCAACCTCAAGTTCTGGATGGAGGAATTCCACTTCGACGGCTTCCGGTTCGACGGCGTGACGTCGATGCTGTACATGGATCACGGCCTCGGCGTCGACTTCTCGAGCCTCGATATGTACTTCTCGATGAACACCGACCTCGAGTCCGTCACGTATCTCCAGCTCGCAAACGAGCTGATCCGCGAGGTGAACCCCCACGCGCTGACGATCGCGGAGGATATGTCCGGCATGCCCGGCATGTGCGACCCGATCAGCGACGGCGGCGTCGGCTTCAGCTACCGGCTCGGCATGGGTCTGCCCGACCTCTGGATCCGGCTCGCGAAGGAGTACCGGGACGAGGACTGGAACCTCGGCAATCTCTGGACGCAGCTCACCTTCCGCAACGCCCCGACGATCGCCTACGTCGAGAGCCACGATCAGGCCCTCGTCGGCGACAAGACGATGATCTTCCGCTTCGCCGACGCGGCGATGTACACCGATATGGGGCGCGACTGCCACACCGCCGTCATCGACCGCGCCATCGCCCTGCACAAGATGATCCGTCTGCTCACGATGGCCGCCGGCGGCACGGGCTACCTCACGTTCATGGGCAACGAGTTCGGCCACCCGGAGTGGATCGACTTCCCCCGCGAGGGCAACGGCAGCAGCTTCCAGTACTGCCGCCGCCAGTGGAGCCTGCTGTACAACCCCGAGCTGAAATACGAGTTCCTGAACCACTTCGACCACGACATGATCCACACCGCGAAATTCTATCGCATCTTCGATCAGGAGTACCCGTACCTGAAGTGGATCCACGAGGACGACCACATCCTCGCGTTCGAGCGCGGCGGACTGCTGTTCGTCTTCAACTTCCACCCGAACAGGAGCTTTGTGGACTACGTGATCCCGGTCGGGCAGGACACGGACTACGAGGTGCTGTTCTCGTCCGACGACTACTGCTACGGCGGCTACGGCAACATCGCCCGCTCCCGTATCAGCGCCCGCACGCCGGGCTTCGAGGGCAATAACGTCCGCCTCTACCTCCCCGCCCGCACCGCCACCGTCCTCGCCCCGGTATCCGGCTCGTAAGGAAACGGCATGCCCCGGCGGTCACGCCCCGGCAAACCCCAAAAATCCACAACGCGTCCGCTCATCATAGAGCGGACGCGTTATACTTTTTCTTGAAAGAAAAAGTATCAAAAAGAACTTTGTATTCGTTCGAAATGGCAGCGTTCCCGGGGCTTTGCGCCCGGTAACGAGACAAAGAATTTCATCGGGGAACGGTATCAGGGCCTGCTGTCCCACGCTCTGTCACGCCGTCCAATCCACGCTCCATGGCGGCGCAGTCGTCCATCAACTTCGTAATCGTCTCGCGGTCGGCGAGGATGTTCAGCACGTCCAGCAGCGCGTTCGTGGTGAGGCGTTCGGGCAGCTTGAGGGCGGCCTTGACGTACGCCCGGCGGCGGGCGCTGTCGGGCCGGCCCGTCAGGCCGAGGGCGTACAGCTCCGCCTTCGTGAGCGGCGGTATCGCGTCAGCGCCGCCGTTTTCGCCGCTTCCGGCATCCCCCCTGCTGACCTGCCCGCCGTCCTCCCCGATGATCTCCGCGCCGGCGCGGCGCAGGGCGTCGAGCAGAACGTCCGGCGTCATGCCCTCCACGCCGAGCTTGCCCTC
Source organism: uncultured Oscillospiraceae bacterium (assembly GCA_905234005.1). GTDB lineage: Bacteria > Bacillota > Clostridia > Oscillospirales > Oscillospiraceae > CAJOIG01. The sequence goes on along the minus strand of CAJOFW010000041.1, from coordinate 3,803 downwards.
TTTGGAGGGCGAGCGCTTGCGGCGCTCCTTGCCGGGGATATCGGGGATGTAGGCGTGCTTCACGAGCCGGGGGTCGATGGCGCTTTTCAGGAAGCTTCGTATCAGAAAGCCCCCGCCGTCGCTGTCCGTCAGGACGACGAGTCCCCGTGCCTCGGCGAGGCGGCGCAGAAGAGAAAGCTTCTCCCGGTCGGAGAAGATGCCGAAGCCCCCGGTCTCGAGGATGACCGTATCGACGAGCGACGCGAGAGCGGCCTTGTCGTAGCGCCCCTCCACGACGACGGCCTCACGGATGCGGATCATGGCGCCGTGTCCGTCGCGAGACGGACGATCAGCTCCTTCATGAGCGCCGCCGGCTCCGGGCCGTTCGACTTCATGCCGAGGTCGCAGTCGGCGCACAGCCGCACGGCGCGGGCGAGGCGCGCCCGTGTGAAGCTGCGGCAGGTGTTTTTGAGAAGGCGCAAGGGATAGCTCCGCCCCGCAAGCTCGGGCACGCAGTCGGTGATGAAGCTGTCCGGCTGCCTGAAATCCGCCGCGACGCGGGCGATGTAGAGGCGGCGGAGCTGCTCGCTCACCATCGCGATCTGCTTCTGCGGCGGCTCGTCCGGGTCGTTTAAGAGGTCGGCCAGCAGCGCCATGGCCGTGTCGTACCGCTTCGCGCCGAGGGCGTCGGTGAGCTGGAAGATCGTCGTCTCCGGGGCGCGGCGGGCGACCGCGTCGATGTCGGCGCGGGTGATCGCGCCGCCCTTCGCCGCGCCGGCGATTTTGGTGATCTCCGGTATCAGCGCGTTCATGCGCGTGCCGCACACCCAGAGAAGATACCCCGCCGTGCCGCCGTCGATGTCCCGCCCCAGCTCCGCGGCGCGGCGCTGTACCCAGCGCGTAAGCTCCGCCTCGGCGGGGGCCGTGAATTCGAGGTCGACGCCGTTCTTTTTGAGCGCCTTGACCGCCCCGAGGCGGCTGTCCGGCGCGTACCCCGGCGAGAAGACGAACGCGACCGTCGCCCAGTCGGGCACGTCCGCCGCGAACGCCTTCAATTGCTCCGGGTCGTAGCCGGACGTCTTATTGATATCGAAGCCGCGAATCTCCGTCAGCGTCCGTTCGCCCATGAAGGGCATGGACTCCGCCGCGTCCCGCAGCGCCGTCATGTCGAGGCCGGGGCCGTCCAGGCGGCGGTAATTGAACGTCTCCGTCCCCTCGTCGACGCAGACTTCCCGCAGCGCCGCGAGGAACCGGTCGCGCAGATAGTCCTCCTCGCCGCGCAGGAGGTATATCCGCGCCGGGCCGTCGGCACGCAGCCGCGATACCGCCGCGTTGTAATCAAAGGGTTTTCTCTCCGTTTTTGCCATGATGACGCGTCCTTATCGGGAAAGGGTGATGACGACCGTGCCGTCCTCGTCGGTGCGGTACACGTCGTCGCAGTACAGCTCCAGCCGCTCGGTGACCTCCTCCGCCGGGAGTCCGTAGCTGTTGTAGCCGACCGATATGACCGCCGTGCGCGGGTCGACGCCGCGCAGGAACATCGCGCCCGAGGCGGTCTTCGACCCGTGGTGGCCGACGATCAGCACGTCCGCGTCCGGCACGACGGCCCGTTCGGCCAGCGCAAGCTCCGCGTTCGTGCCCGCGTCGCCCATGATGAGCACCGACGCGCCGTCAACCGCCGCCAGCGCCACGATGCCGCGTTCGTTCCCGTCCGTCCCGGCCTGGGGCAGCAGCAGCGTGAGCGTCATGTCGCCGACGGCCGCCTCGGCGTTGCGGTCGAGAAACGTCACGACCGTGCCGGTCTTTTCCGCCGCCGCGAGGATTTCCCCGAGCATATCGTCGCCGTCGTCGCAGTCCGCCGGGAGGACGAGCTGCGTCACCGGCATCCGGTAGAGCAGCGCCGCGACGCCGTTCGCGTGATCCTCGTGCAGGTGCGTGAGCACGAGGACGTCGACGCGGGTTTTCCCGGCCGCGAGCAGGTAGTCCGCCGCGACCTCCCCGGCGCTTGTGAGGCTCGAGCCGCCGCAGTCGGTCACGACCGCCGCCGAGGCGTCGAGCAGCGCCACGCACGCGCCCTGGCCCACGTCCAGCACCGCGACCTCCCGCCGCCCGAGCCGCAGACGCAGGGCCGTCACGAGAAACACGGCGCAAAGCCCGAGGGCGGACAGCTCGAGAAATACGACGGCCGGCGGCCGCTTCCCCCGCCGCCGCAGGACGATGTACGCGATCAGAAGCGCGTAGGTGAACGCGAGCCATACCACCGCGCCGGCGTCCGTCGTGTACAGACACGCAAACGGCAGCCTCGCGGCGGTCCGGCACACGAGCAGACACCACCGCGCCCCATAGCTCACGAGCTGACCGAGCGCCGCCCCCGCCGCGTGCCACAGCGCCCCGACCGCGCAGACGATATAGCCGCACGCGAAGCACAGCTCCACGACCCAGAGCGCCAGCAGGTTCGTCAGCGGCGCCAGCAGCGGCACCGCGCCGAAGTAGTACGCCGATACGGGCAGCGCGAACGCCATGGCGCTGGCCGTGCACGCGAGGCTTGCCAGCGCGTACCGCAGAGGCCGGAGCCGCCATATGCCCCGCAGCGCCTTGATGCGCCGCTCAAGCGGCGGCATGACGACGGCGAAGCCCACGATGCAGGCGTAGCTCATCTGCAGGCCGACGCCGCCGATGGCCGTGGGGTTCACGAGAAGCTGCATGAGCAGCGACGCGGCGATGGCGGACGGCCCGTCGCTCTCGCGCTCGAAAAACGGCGCGGCGAGGTAGATCGTCTGCATGATCGCCGCCCGTGTCACGGACGCGCCGCTGCCCGCCATCAGCGAGAACAGTACGAGCACGGGCAGGAAGACAAGCCCCGTGCGGCGGCCTCTGCCGAAAATAAACTGGAAAAACGCGATGAGCACGAATACGTGCATCCCGCTCACGGCCATCGCGTGGAGCATCCCGGCCTGCCGCATGGCGGCGTACATCTCCGCGTCGTCGTACAGCCCCTGCTTGTCGCCGGTCAGAAGCGCCGTCATGAACACGCCCGTCCGATCCGGGAACAGCTCGGCGCACAGCGTCTTCACCCGCTCGGCGATCTCCTGCGGGAGGTACAGAAACGACAGCGCCCACCGCCCGGTCACGGCGGCGTCGCCGGTGAAGGTGCCGCGCAGATTGACGCCGGCGGAGGTGATCGTGTGGATGCGGTCGCCTCCCTGCGTCATGACGGAGGAGGTCTTCACCTCGGCCGTGATGATGTCGCCGGGCCGCAGCTCCGGCAGCTCGCCGTGGTAGAGATACAGATACGCCCGCTCACGCGGCGCGCCGTCCATGACGCGTACGGTGACGCGGGTGTAGCCGTCCGATGCGCGCGGGTAATCGGACACCCGGGCCGTGACCGTGACGCGTTCGCCGACCATCGCCTCGCACGGGGCGATGTGCACGGTGTAATGCGCCCACCACGCGAGAAATCCCGCCGCCATCGAGAGCGCGACCGTCAGCGCCGCCCGGCGGCGCGGCCCCTTCAGCAGAAGACACAGCGGCGCAAGCAGAACAGGGGCCGCCGCGATAAGCGGCAGCCCCGACGCGGGCAGAGCGTACTCCGCCCCGAACGCGGCGATCGTGAAGCCGACCGCCGCCCATACAAGCTTTCCGACCCGGCCCGTGCCGACGGGCCTTCCGCTCCGGCTCACGCCGACGCCGTTCAGGCAATACCGCACAACAGGAGTGCGCGGCGCTGCCTTAAGGCAATACCGCACAATAGGGGTGTGCGGATTGCGCAGACAGATTTTTCGGCAGATGAAACAAAAAACGCAGGGAATACTTTGTGTATTCCC
>CAJOFW010000040.1 GCA_905234005.1 uncultured Oscillospiraceae bacterium | reverse complement strand
CTGTCGGAGGACCCTATGAAATTTTCCTGTGAAAAATACCTGCTCGCCCAGGCCATCGCGACCGCGTCGCGGTGCGCGGCCTCGAAAAGCCCGATGCCCGCCCTCGAGGGCCTTCTCGTGGACGCCGGCGACGACGACGTCATCATCACGGGCTACGACCTCAAAAAGGGCGTATACACGAGCTTTCCCGCCGACGTGGCCGAGGCCGGCGCCGTCGTGCTCGACTGCCGCCTGTTCGGCGATATCGTGCGCAGTCTGCCCGACGGCGTCGTGACCGTGGACATGAAATCCGGCCTCGTCACCAAAATCACCTGCGGCGCGGCGGATTTCTCGATCATGGGCACATCACGGGAGGATTACCCGGAGCTTCCCGCCGTCGACCGCCAAAAGGCCATCTCGATCCCGCAGAACATCCTCAGGGACATGATCAGCCGCACGATCTTCGCCGTCAGCGACAACGAGGCCCGGCCCGTCTACACGGGCGAGCTGTTCGAGGCCGCGCCGGACTGTCTCACGGTCGTCGCCGTTGACGGCTACCGCCTCGCCATCCGCCGGGAGCGCCTGCCCATCCCCGGCGAGGCGGGCTGCAGCTTCATCGTGCCCGGCAGCGCCCTCGCCGACGTCGAAAAGCTCTGCGGCGATACGGACGAGCCGGCGGAAATCACGGTCGGCTCGAAGCACGTCTCCTTCGCCATCGGCAATACGGTGCTGATCGCCCGGCGGCTCGAGGGCGAGTTTCTGAACTACGAAAAGAGCCTCCCGAAGACGTTCCTCACCGTCGCCGCCGTCAACACCGCCGATCTGACCCGGGCCGTCAGCCGCGTGGCGCTGATGATCGACGCGAAGGTCAAAAATCCCCTGCATCTGCGGGTGGAGGACGGCTTTTTCGATCTGCGGTGCCGCACCGGCATCGGCAGCGCCGTCGACCAGTGCCAGGCGGACGTGACCGGCGACACCGGCCTTCTCATCGGCTTCAACGACCGCTACCTGCTCGACGCCCTGAAGGCGGCGCCGTCGGAGGTCATCCGCGTCGCCCTCGGAAACGCGACGAGCCCGGCGCTGATCCTGCCCATGGACGAGGCGGACGACAGCTTCACCTATATGATCCTCCCCGTGCGTCTGCGCGGCGACGCATGATCGTCACCCGCATCGCCCTGTCCGGCTTCCGCAACTACGACGGCGAGGCGGTCGACTTCGGCCCCGCCGTCAACGTGATCTGCGGCACGAACGCGCAGGGCAAGACAAACCTCCTCGAGGCCGTATTCCTGCTGACCGGGGCGCACAGCTTCCGCACACGGTTCGATAAGGAGCTGATCGGCTTTGACTGCGACTGGGCCGACGTCCTCGCGGACGTATCGTCCGGCGGCCGGGAGCAGACGATCCGCCTGCTGTTCCGGCGCGGCCGTCCCCGGAGCGTCACCGTAAACGGCGCGAAAAAGACCTCGTCGGAGCTTTCCGGCGTCATGAACGCCGTGCTGTTCTGTCCGGACGACCTGTCCCTCATCAAGGCCGGCGCGGCGGCGCGGCGGCGGCTCATGGATACGGCGATATGCCAGCTCCGCCCGGGCTACGCGGCGCTTCTGACCGACTTCAACCGCCTGTATGAGAATAAAACCCGCATCCTGCGCGACTGGCGCGAGAAGCCGCGCCTTCTCGACACGCTCGACGATTTCTCGGACGGCCTGTGCCGCGTATCGGCGAAGCTCATCCGCTACCGGGCGGCGTTCGTGCGGCGGCTCGACGAGTACGCCGCGCCGGTGCACGCCGACTGCTCCGGCGGCGAACGGCTGGCCCTGTCCTATAAAACCGTCGGCACCGTGACCGACCCCCTCGGCTCGGAAAAGGAAACCTATTATCAAATCCTCGAGCACTGGGAGCGCCACCGGCAGGCGGAGCTGGACGCGGGCCAGTGTCTGACCGGGGCGCACAAGGACGACATCGACGTCACCCTGAACGGCACGTCGGCGCGGTCGTTCGCCTCGCAGGGCCAGACACGGACGGCGGCGCTGAGCATCAAGCTCGCCGAACGCGAAATCTACCGGGCCGACACCGGCGAATACCCGGTTCTGCTGCTCGACGACGTGCTGTCCGAGCTGGACGCGGCGCGGCAGGAGTTCGTATTAAACCGCATCGCGGGCGGGCAGACGCTGATCACCTGCTGCGAGGACGCCGGCGTCAGCCGCCGCACCGGCGGCGTCGTCTACACCGTCTCCGGCGGGCGTATCCGAAAGGAATAACACGGCCATGTACCTCTATCTCGGCGGCGACGCCGTTGCGGAGACCGGCGACATCGTCGGCCTGTTCGACCTCGACAACACGTCGTGGTCGCATATCACCCGCGGCTTTCTCAGCGCTGCGGAACGGGCGGGAGCGCTCTCGAACGCCGCGGAGGATATACCCCGTTCCTTCGTATTGCGCGCCGACGGCGCCGTCATACTCACGCAGCCGAACACGGCGACCCTCGCCCGGCGGCTGCACGATCAGGAGAAACCGAATGTCTGAATTCAACGAAAAAGTAACACAGGAATACGACGCCTCCAAAATCCAGGTGCTGGAGGGGCTGGAGGCCGTGCGTATGCGGCCGGGCATGTACATCGGCTCGACGTCCGCGTCCGGCCTGCACCACCTCGTATACGAGATCGTCGACAACGCGATCGACGAGGCCCTCGCCGGCTACTGCAGCCGGATCGAGGTCGTCATCGAGGAGGGCAACGTCATCCGCGTGACCGACAACGGGCGCGGCATCCCCGTCGACATCCAGGAGCAGACGGGCAAGCCCGCCCTCGAGGTCGTGTACACGGTGCTGCACGCCGGCGGCAAGTTCGGCGCGGGCGGCTACAAGGTGTCCGGCGGTCTGCACGGCGTCGGCGCGTCGGTCGTGAACGCGCTGTCCGACTGGCTCGAGGTGGACGTCCACAAAAACGGCAGCGTCTACCACATGGCGTTTTCACGGGGCGACAAGACCGAGGACATGACCGTCACCGGCAAAACCGACCGCACCGGCACGACCGTCCGCTTCCACCCCGACCCGGAGATGTTCGACGACACGGTGTTCGACTACGAGACGCTGCACGTCCGCATGCGCGAGCAGGCGTTCCTGAACGCCGGGCTGCGCATATCGACGAGGGACGAACGCGCAGGCTCAGAGGCGTATGACGAGATGTTTTACGAGGGCGGCATCCGGGAATTCGTCACGTTCATCAACAAGAACAAGACCCTGATCCACGAGCCGGTCGTCTATATGCAGGGCGACCGCTCCGACTCGACCGCCGAGGTCGCCATCCAGTGGAACGACGGCTACAGCGAAAACCTCGTCTCGTTCGCGAACAACATCCACACCCCCGAGGGCGGCATGCACGAGACGGGCTTCAAGACCGCGCTGACACGCGTCCTGAACGCCTACGGCCACAAGGCGAAGCTCTTAAAGGACAGCGAGTCCCTGTCCGGCGAGGACGTCCGCGAGGGCATCACCGCGGTCATATCCGTCAAGCTCACGAACCCGCAGTTCGAGGGGCAGACGAAGGCGAAGCTCGGAAACTCCGAGATGCGCACGCTGGTCGACTCGGTCGTCAGCGAACGGCTCGATCAGTTTCTCGAGGAAAACCCCGCCGTCGGCAAGGCGATCCTCGAAAAGGCGATGACCGCCTCCCGCGCCCGTGAGGCCGCCCGCAAGGCCCGCGAGAGCGTCCGGCGCAAGACCGGCCTTGAGTCCGGGCAGATGCCCGAGAAGCTGCAGGACTGCAACGAGCGCGACCCGAGCCTGTGCGAGCTGTACGTCGTCGAGGGCGATTCCGCCGCCGGCAGCGCCATCCAGGGCCGCGACAGCCGGTTCCAGGCGATCCTGGCCATGTGGGGCAAGATGCTGAACGTCGAAAAGGCCCGGGCCGACAAGATCTACGGCAACGACAAGCTCTACCCGCTGATCCTCGCCCTCGGCGCGGGCATAGGGCAGGAATTCAACATCGAAAAGCTCCGCTATCACAAGATCATCATCATGGCGGATGCCGACGTCGACGGCTCCCACATCCGCACGCTTTTATTGACGTTCTTCTTCCGCTATATGCGGCCGCTGATCGAGCGCGGCTACGTCTACTCCGCCGTGCCGCCGCTGTACAAGCTCACACGCGGCAAGAACCAGCGCGTCGCCTTCTCCGACCCCGAGCGCGACCGCATATCCGCCGAAATGCGCGGCGACAACGAGAACGCGAAGGTCGAGATCAGCCGCTTCAAGGGTCTCGGCGAGATGGATCCCGAGGAGCTGTGGGAGACGACGATGAACCCCGAATCGCGCACGCTCCGGCGCATCACGCTCGACGACGCGGTCAAGGCGGACGAGATCTTCACGATCCTCATGGGCGAGGAGGTCGAGCCGCGCAAGCAGTGGATCGAAACGAACGCGAAATACGCCGTCAATCTGGATTTCTAAGGCAGGTGAGGGAATATGGCACACAACCGCGACTATAAGCCCGAGGACATAGCGTTCCCCGAGCAGCACATCGAAGAGAGCGAGCTTGTACGCGAGATGCACACAAGCTACCTGAATTACGCCATGTCCGTCATCGTGGGCCGCGCCCTGCCCGACGCCAGAGACGGTCTCAAGCCCGTGCACCGGCGCATCCTCTACGCGATGTACGAGGACGGCCTGACACGCGACAAGCCCTTCCGCAAGTGCGCGACCGCCGTCGGCGACGTGCTGGGCCGCTATCACCCGCACGGCGACGCGTCGGTATACGACGCCCTCGTCCGGCTCGCGCAGGATTTCTCGATGCGCTATCCGCTCATCGACGGCCACGGCAACTTCGGCTCCGTCGACGGCGACCCCCCGGCAGCCTACCGATACACCGAGGCCCGCATGGCGAAGATGGCGGACGAGATGCTCCGCGACATCGAAAAGGACACGGTCGACTGGGATCCGAACTTCGACGAGACGCGAAAGGAGCCCCGCGTTCTGCCGAGCCGGTTTCCGAACCTGCTCGTGAACGGCTCGTCCGGCATCGCCGTCGGCATGGCCACGAACATCCCCCCGCACAATCTGACCGAGGTCATAAACGCCGCCGTGTGCGTGCTCGACAACCCCGACGCGACGCTTGCCGACCTCATGCAGCACATCAAAGGCCCGGACTTCCCGACGCGGGGGATCATCATGGGCCGCAGCGGCATACGGCAGGCGTACGCCACCGGCCGGGGCCGCGTCGTCGTCCGGGCACGGACGGAATTTGAGGAATACGGCCGCGACCATCGCACGCGGATCATCGTGACCGAGCTTCCCTATCAGGTCAACAAGCGCGCCCTCGTCGGCACGATCGCCGAGCAGGTGCGCGAGAAGAAGCTCGAGGGCATATCCGATCTGCGCGACGAGTCCGACCGCAACGGCATGCGCGTCGTCATCGAGCTGAAGCGCGACGCGAACGCGCAGGTCGTGCTCAACAACCTCCTCAAGCAGACGCAGCTTCAGACGACGTTCTCGATCAACATGCTGGCCCTCGTCGAGAACCAGTCCCAGCCGCGCATCCTCTCGCTCCGCCACGCGCTCGACGAGTACCTGACCTTCCAGGAGGAGGTCATCGAGCGGCGCACACGCTACGACCTCAAAAAGGCCCGTGAACGCGCCCATCTGCTCGAGGGACTTCTCATCGCGCAGGACAACATCGACGAGGTCATCCGCATCATCCGCGCAAGCTACGACGACGCGAAGGAAAACCTGATGGCCCGGTTCGGCCTCGACGACGTGCAGGCGCAGGCGATCTGCGATATGCGCCTGATCGCGCTGCAGGGGTTAAACCGCGAAAAGCTGCAGGCCGAGTACGACGGCCTGCAGGAGAAGATCGCGTGGTACCTCGAGCTTCTCGAGGACCCGGCGAAGCTCCGGGCGCTTCTCAAGCAGGAGCTTGTCGAGATACGCGACAAATACGGCGACGAGCGCAAGACCGAGATCGAGGACGTGTTCGAGGAGATCGACGCGGAGGACCTCATCCCGGAGCAGGAATGCGTCTACACGATGACGCACAACGGCTACATCAAGCGCCTGCCCGCGAGCGAATACCGCGCCCAGAACCGGGGCGGACGCGGCGTCCGGGCCATGGCCACAAGGGACGAGGACTATGTCGAGACCGTGTTCACGGCGTCGAGCCACGACTGGCTGCTGCTGTTCACGTCCGCCGGCCGCGTCTACCGCAAGAAGGGCTACCAGATCCCCGAGGCCGGCCGGGGGGCGAGGGGCGTGCCCATCGTGAACTTCATCCCGGTCGAGCCGGACGAGCGCGTGCAGGCCATGCTCCACGTCCGCGAGCTGACCGGCGACCGGTTCATCGTCTTCGCGACCGCGCAGGGCACGGTCAAGCGCATGAAGCTCGAGGAGCTGAAAAACCTCCGCAGCGTCGGCATACGCGCCCTGAACATCGACGAGGGCGACCGGCTCGTCACGGTCTTTTTGACGGACGGCGGCGACAACATCCTGATGGCGACCGGAAACGGCATGGCGATCTGCTTTGCCGAGACGGACGTGCGCGCCATGGGCCGCACCGCCACCGGCGTGCGCGGCATACGGCTGCGTCCCGGCGACAGCGTCGTCGGCGCCGGCTGCGCGATCCCGGGCACGGCGATCCTGTCCGTCACCGAAAACGGCTACGGCAAACGCACGCCCGTCGAGGAATATCTGCGCGGCGGCGATACCCAGAGCCGGGGCGGCCTCGGCATGAAGAATTATACCGTCACGGAGAAGACCGGCCCGGTCGTCGATATGCGCATCGTCACCGGCGGGGAGGATCTTCTCATCGTCTCGAACGACGGCACGATGATCCGCACCGACGCCGGGAGCGTGCCCGTCTACGGCCGCGCCGCGCAGGGCGTGCGCGTCATGCGTCTGACCGGGGACAGCGCCGTCATATCCGTCGCCTGCACCGAGAAGGCCGACGAGCCGGAGGCGGAGGCAGATACGGACGCGGATACAGAAGCCGACGTCATAGCCGATATTGTTGACGTGCCGGATGAACCCGCCGGTTACGGCGGCGATGCCGCTGCCGACGGTTACAACGACGGCTCCGACGATAATACAGACGATTCCGCCGACGATTCCGACGCGTAAATGAAAGAGGTCGATATCTACACCGACGGGGCCTGCTCGGGCAATCCCGGCCCCGGCGGGTGGGGCTGCATCCTGATCTACAAGAACGTCATCAAGGAATTATCCGGCGGCGAGCCGCGCACGACGAACAACCGCATGGAGCTGACCGCCGTCATCCGCGGCCTCGCGGCGCTGAAGGAGCCGTGCATCGTGACGGTGTACACGGACAGCCAGTATATATCCCGGGCGATCAACGAGGGCTGGCTCGACAACTGGCGGCGGCAGGGCTACACGAAAAAGGGCGGTCTCAAAAACGACGACCTCTGGCGCACGCTGGACGGATTATTATCCCGCCACCGCGCCGCCTTCGTCTGGGTGCGCGGCCACGCCGACAACGAATACAACAACCGCTGCGACCAGATGGCCGTAAGAGAAAGGGAGAGGTTCGCGTGAACCTCTTTCTTTCTGTAAAGGTAATTTTGCCGAAAAGCGCGGTTTTTTCTCGCTTGCGAAACCTGTGTTTCGCAAGCGGTTACTCGCGCTTATCGCACCCGGCCTTGCCGGGTTTGGTCGGCGCGAGAGGCTCGCCCAGGCTCGCCTTGTGGTATTTTTGCCGAAAAGCGCGGTTTCCGGCAAAAATGAAGCGAGGCAGTGGGTCATCCAAACAGTTACAAAATGATTGGAACATTGTGTTTACAATACGTATAATACGTGTTATAATCTGACTGTCAGTCGAAAGGAGTCGATTGCCTGTGACACTGACGGGAAAGGAACTTGTGCATCTGGCGCTGAAAAACGGATGGAAGCTGGACAGGATCGAATCCAGCCACCATATCATGGTAAAGGGAAGCAAAACGGTTTCCATTCCGGTTCATGCCGGTAAAGCCATACCGACGGGACTTTTGAACAGGCTCATGAAACAGATGGAGCTGAAATAAGCCCTGTCTATTGGAACAGGGAAAATGAACGAAAGCAATCTATGATACTGTTCTCCAATTAAAAGCTTTGTTGCGTTACCGGGCGCAAGACCTTGGAAACGCTGCCGTTACGAAGCGAATACATAATTCTTTTTCATACTTTCTCTTTTGGGAAAAAGTATGACATCGCAAAAGGGGTGAAGCCTATGAAAACCGCATATCCGGCCATTATGCACGAGGAGGACGGACGCTGCTGGGTGGAGTTTCCCGATCTGGAGGGCTGCTTCAGCGACGGGGACACCATCGCTGAGGCGGCGGTGAACGCGGAGGAGGCGCTCGGCGCTTACCTGTGTTCCCTGATGGAGCGCGACATCGTGATCCCCGCGCCGTCGGATATCCGCAGCGTTTCGTCGGACGACGGCTTTACGACGCTGGTTGCCACCGAACCGTTAATGTATCATCGGAGTACGAAAGCCGTCAAGAAGACCCTGACAATCCCGGAATGGCTGAACGACGAGGCGGAAAAAAGACATCTCATACTGTTCTCAAATTAAAAGCTCCGTTTCGTTACCGGGCGCAAAGCCTTGGAATTGCTGCCTTTTCGAGCGAATATAAAGTTCTTTTTGATACT
>CAJOFW010000039.1 GCA_905234005.1 uncultured Oscillospiraceae bacterium | reverse complement strand
GTTTGATATTAAGTTCAAAAACGCTTTTGTTCTGTGTGAAATTGAATTTTTGATTTCGGGTTCAAGCTCAGCGAAAGTCTTTGAATATCCGTCAGGCACGAACACGGGGTCATAACCAAAACCGTTAGAACCGTGCGGCGAATCTGTAATCGTTCCTGTGCAAATTCCTTCGCCGACAAAAATTTCCCCTGATGGCAGACATAACGCCAACGAAGCAGACGCCCCGAAACAAATACAAGGTTCTTCAGGAGCTTTTTCCCGCCCTGGAATAACCCCGCAAGGCGGGAAAACGGTTCAGCACCACGCGCCGTCGCCGGCGGCGGCGTGCCATTGGCCGTCCGGGCCTTTTTCGGGCAGCGTCAGCGTATCGCTCGTGTAGAAGATCTCAAACTGGCTCGTCACAAGCAGCCGGTCGTTTTCGTCGAACACCTCGCCCGTGCAAAGGGCGGTCGTGCGGCCGTTTTTGATGAGCCGGGAGCGGGCTGTGAGCCTTCCGCCCGTACCGGGGCGCAGGAAGTGGATCGTCGCCGACTGGGTCAGCATGCTGCGCCCGGTCGTGGCCGTGGCCATGCCGGTCACGCAGTCGCACAGGGCGAAGAGAAGACTGCCGTGGGCCACGCCCTGGGGGTTGAGACTCTGCGGGGTCATGTCGACCGTGCACTCGCAGTAGCCCTCCTCGACGACGGTGAACACGATGCCGTTGTGACGGTTGAAGCCGCCGGCCTCGTTCATGTACGTCTTGAATTTCTCCATGTCCAGCATGACCGTCACCTCACAGACGCACCTGCTTGCGGCGGGCGAGGTTGATCATGCCCTCGTTCATGTCGTCGAGATTCTGGAGCATACGCCCCGCGCCGTAGGCGGTGCAGGACAGCGCGTCGTCCACAAGCACGGTCGCGATGCCGGTGCGCTCCTCGATAAGCCGGTCCATGCCCCAGAGCTGCGCGCCGCCGCCGGACAGGATGATGCCGTTCTGCGATACGTCGGCCACGAGCTCGGGCGGCGTGCGCTCGAGCACGAGGTGGATGGCCTCGAGCACCTGACTCATCGGCTCCTCCAGCGCCTCGATCATATCGCCGGAGCTGATCGTGACGCTGCGGGGCAGACCGGTCACGAGGCAGCGGCCCTTGACCTCCTCGTAGGCCACCTCCGTCCGGGGTGTGACGCAGCCGATCGAGAGCTTCAGATCCTCGGCCGTGCGCGCGCCGATGAGCAGGTTGTGCTTTTTGCGGACGTAGCGGACGATGGCCTCGTCGAACACCATGCCGGCGGTCTTGATGGACTCGCACTCCACGACGCCGCCGAGAGATACGACGGCGACCTCGGTCGTGCCGCTGCCGACGTCGATGACCATATGGCCGTCGGCCCGGTTGATGTTGATGCCAGCGCCGACCGCCGTGGCGAGCGATGTCTCGAGCAGGTAGACCTTGCGTGCGCCGGCCTCGATCGCCGCGTCGATGAGGGCGCGCTCCTCCACGCCGGTTACGCTCGCGGGCACGCAGATGAGCACACGGGGCTTGAACAGGCTGAACGAGGTCACGCGGCTGATGAATTCCCGGAGCATCCGGGCCGTCATGTCGTAGTCGGATATGACGCCCGATACGATCGGGTGGATCGGGACGATGTTCGCCGGCGTGCGGCCGAGCATCTTCTTGGCCTCCTCGCCGATGCGCAGAAGCCGCCCGTTTGAGCGATCCATGGCCACAAGCGTCGCCTCGCGCAGCCGGACGCCGCGTCCGCGCACGTAGATGATCGTGGTCATCGTGCCGAGGTCGATGGCGATGTCTCTTTCAAAAAACAGCATGGTATGGTACTCCTTCTGTGGTTCGATCCTATGATTCGGTCGCCGCGGCGAGGGCGGCGCACATGACATCCTCCGCGTCGGCCAGCAGCAGCATTTTCGCGCACTCGGACAGCGTGGAGCCGGTCGTGACGATGTCGTCGATGAGCAGCACGCGGCGGCCCCGCACCGCCGCCGGGTCGATGACCGTGTAAGCCCCGGCGATGTTGGCGCGCCGCTTCTCCCGGTCGTTTGTGAGCGACTGCGGGCCGACGCCCCGGCGCTTTCTGAGGGTGGGCACGGCGGTCTGACGCAGACGCTCCGCCGCGTTTTGGGCGAGCAGCCCGGCCTGATCGTAGCCGCGTCTCTTCAGCCGGTCGGGCGACAGCGGCGCCCAGGACAGGATGTCGTATTTCCCAAAATACTCGGAATATATCCGTTCGGCCACCAGCTCGCCGAAGGCGTGGGCGTACGCCTGCACGCCGCCGAACTTGTAGCGCAGGATCGCGTCGCGTACAGGGCCGTCGTAGCGCAGCGCGGCGACGCACCCGGAGAAGAAATCCCCCTTGATGTGCCCGACGCCGTTTGCGGGAAGCGTCTCCCGGCAGACCGGGCAGAACCCCGGCCGTCCCGGCGGCATCGGCTCGCGGCAGAGGATGCAGCGGGTGGGGAAGAACAGGTCAAGAATCCAGTCGGTCGGCTTCGTCATGTGTTCTCGTCGCGGCTTACAAGGCGTATGCGCAGGCCGCTGTAACGCTTGGAGCGGCGTTCGTTTTCGGTCATCGCGGCGAGGATGGCCTCGTCGCCGACGACGACAAGCAGCTCCGCCGCCCGGGACACCGCCGTGTACAGCAGACCGCGGTACATGAGCTGCCTCGGCGTGCCGGCGGCGGCGAGGACGACGGCCCGGTACTCGCTGCCCTGGGATTTGTGGACGGTCGCCGCCCACGCGTGCTCCAGCTCGACGGCCTGGGAGAAGAGGTACTCCGCCATGCGGCCGTCGAAATCGACGGTCAGCGTCTCCGCGGCGGGGTCGATCGAGGCGATGCGGCCGATGTCGCCGTTGAACACGCCGACGCCGCTCTCGAGCGCGTCGGTCTTCCACTCGATGTCGTAGTCGTTTCGGATCTGCATGACGCGGTCGCCCTCGCGGAATATCCGTTCGCCGTGGGTGAACTCGTTCCGGCCCTGTGCCGGGGGATTGAGCGCCGCCTGCAGGAGAGCGTTCAGATTCAGCGTCCCGGCGGGGCCTTTGCGGGTTGGCGTCAGAACCTGGATCTGCTCGGGCGGGATGTGCATATTGTTCGGGAGCCGGTCGCGGCAGAGGGAGACGATCGTCTCGGCGGCGGCTCTCGGGTCGCGGCGGCGCATGAAATAGAAGCCGTCCTTATTGAGCCGCAGATCGGGCAGAACGCCGTGGTTTATGTCGTGGGCGGCGGCGACGATGCGGCTGCCCTCCTGCTGGCGGAATACCTCCGTCAGCCGTGCGGCGGGCACTACGCCGCTGCGCAGAATGTCCCGGAACACACGCCCCGGCCCGACGGACGGGAGCTGGTCGGCGTCCCCGACGAGGACGAGGCGGCAGTTTTTGCCGATCGCCGCGAGAACGGCCCGCATAAGCGTCAGGTCGATCATCGAGCACTCGTCGAGAACCAGCGCCCCGCAGCGGAGGCGGTCGTCCTCCTTTTTGCGGAAGGTCACGCTGTCCGTCTCGGGGTCGAAGCTTGCCTCCAGAAGGCGGTGGATCGTGGACGCGGGTCGGCCTGTCACCTCGGACAGCCGCTTCGCGGCCTGTCCCGTCGGCGCGGCCAGCAGCGTCTCAAGTCCCATCGCGTCAAACAGCGCGAGCACGGCGCGGACGGTGGTCGTCTTGCCGGTGCCGGGGCCGCCGGTGATGGCGAGAAGCTGGCGGCTTGACGCAAGCTCCAGCGTCTCACGCTGGCGGGGGGCGAACGTAAACCGCTGCTCCGCCTCGAGCTTTTCGAGGACGAGGGCGGTCTTCACGCCGGTATCGGTGTATGTATGCGCCGCCATGTCGGCGAGACGGGCGGCGACGAATACCTCCGCGTCGTACAGGCTCGAGGTATAGCACGCCGTGACGTTCGAGACAGGCTCGATCACGACCTCGCCCTCCTCGTCGAGGAGGGACAGTACCTCGTCTGCCTGCCCGGGCTCTATGCCGATGAGCTGCGCCGTCGCGTCGGCGAGCTTTTCGACGGGGAGGAAGCAGTGGCCGTTGTCGCTGTTGTGCCGCAGCTCGAAGAGCAGCGCCGCCGCGATGCGGTGCGGGGCGTCGCCCTCCATGCCGAGGGAGAGGGCGAGCCGGTCGGCCTCCGCGAAGCTTGCGCCGATGCGGACGCTGGCTAAAATATAGGGGTTGTCGCGGACGATGTCGAGCGCCTCGTCGCCATAGCAGCGATACAGCCGCAGGGCGAACGCCGGGGCGATGCCGGCGCCGCCGAGAAATTCCATCAGCGAGCGCATACCGGTCTGCCGTCGGAACTGCTCGGACATCTCCTGCGCCTTCTTCGGGCTGATGCCACGGAGCTTCGCGAGCTTTTCGGGGTGATCGCGCAGCACCTCGAGCGACTGATCGCCGAACGCGGCGACGATCAGCGACGCCGTCGCGGGGCCGATGCCGCGCACGACGCGGCTTGCGAGGTAGGCGTAAATGGCCTCCGTGCCCGTGGGCATGATGCGTTCGGTATAGGCGGCCTGAAACTGCTCGCCGTGGCTCGGATGGCGCGTCCACGAGCCGTACGCGGTCAGCCCCTCGCCCGGGGCGGCGAGGGGGATGCAGCCGACGACGACGGCGGCGGAGCCGTCCGTGAGCTCGAGCCGCAGAACGGAGTAGCCGTTCTCCTCGTTGAAATAGATGACCGAGGCGACACGGCCCGATATGGTCTCCGTTTTTTCGTTCCGACCGTCCATTTGACCGTCTATCCGACCGTCCGTCTGCCTGTCCATGCGATTTTCTATCCGACTGTCCATCCGATTGTCCATAGGCGTATTCATATCAGAAGCTCGATGACGCCGGCCGTCGCGAGCGAAACGATGGCCGCGGCGAGGACGACGCCGAGGGCGATGGGCGGCAGCGCCCGTTTCATGCGGATGTCGAGCAGCGCCGCGACGAGGGAGCCTGTCCACGCGCCGGTGCCGGGCAGCGGGATCGCGACGAGCAGCACGAGGCCCCAGAACTCGTACTGCCGGACGCGATCGGCCTTCGGCCCGGTGCCCCGCCGTTCGAGCCATGCGACAAAGCGCCGCGCATGCTCTGACCGGGTCTTGAGCCAGTCCATGAACACGCGGATGAACGCGATGATAAACGGCGCGGGGAGCAGGTTTCCGACGACGCTCACGAGCGCCGCCCGCCAGACGGGCAGACCGAGAGACACCCCGGCCGGGATTGCGAGGCGCAGCTCCACGACCGGGAGCATGGAGATGAGGAAGGTTATAAGCGTCTCGTCCATGCCGAGACCGGAGAAGATTTCGGCGATATTCATGCTTCCGGCACCGTCAGAACCTTCCGCAGGAATCTGCCCGTGTGACTTTCGGCGCAGGCGGCGCATTCCTCGGGCGTGCCGGTGAATACGACGCGGCCGCCGTCGTCGCCGCCCTCGGGGCCGAGGTCGATGATGTGATCGGCGCACTTGATGACGTCGAGGTTGTGCTCGATGACGAGCACGGTGCTGCCCGTGTCGGCGAGGCGCTGCAATATGTCGAGAAGACGCGCCACATCCGCCGTGTGCAGGCCGGTCGTCGGCTCGTCGAGGATATAGAACGTGCCGCCGGTGCCCCGTTTGGAAAGCTCCGTCGCGAGCTTGACGCGCTGCGCCTCGCCGCCGGACAGCGTCGTGGACGACTGCCCGAGGCGGATGTAGCCGAGGCCGACGTCCCACAGCGTCTGAAGCCTGGCGTGAATGGAGGTATGGTTTTGGAAGAACGGCAGCGCCTCCTCCACGGTCATGTCGAGCACGTCCGCGATGCTTTTGTTCTTGTATTTGACCTCCAGCGTCTCGCGGTTGTACCGCCGCCCGTGGCATATCTCGCACGGGACGTAGACGTCCGGAAGGAAGTGCATCTCGATTTTGACGAGGCCGTCGCCGGAGCACGCCTCGCAGCGGCCGCCCTTGACGTTGAAGGAGAAGCGGCCGGATTTGTAGCCGCGAAGCTTCGCGTCCTGGGTGGAGGCGAAGAGATCGCGGATGTCGCCGAAGAGACCCGTGTACGTCGCGGGATTCGACCGCGGCGTGCGGCCGATCGGGCTTTGGTCGATGTCGATGACCTTGTCGAGGTATTCAAGGCCGAACACGCCGTCCGATTTGCCCGGACGCACCTTGCGGCGGTTCAGCTCCGCGCCGAGGGTCTTCTCGATGATCTCGGTCACGAGCGAGGATTTGCCGCTGCCCGAGACGCCGGTGACGCAGGTGAACGTGCCGAGCGGGATATCCACGTCGATATGCTTGAGATTGTTCGCCGCCGCGCCGCGCACGGACAGAAAATGCCCGTTGCCCTTGCGCCGGGAGGCGGGCAGGGCGATTTTCCTCGTCCCGCTGAGGTACTGGCCCGTCACGGAATCCGGGCACGCCATGATATCCGCCGGCGTGCCGGCGCAGACGACGCTGCCGCCGTGTACGCCCGCCCCGGGGCCGATGTCCACGACCCAGTCGGCGGCGCGGATGGTGTCCTCGTCGTGCTCCACGACGATCAGCGTGTTGCCGATGTCGGTAAGCTCCCGCAGCGTGCGGAGGAGCTTTTCGTTGTCGCGCTGGTGCAGGCCGATGGACGGCTCGTCCAAAACGTACAGCACGCCCATGAGCGCCGAGCCGATCTGCGTCGCAAGGCGAATGCGCTGGCTCTCGCCGCCGGACAGGGAGGCCGCGCCGCGGGAGAGCGTCAGGTACCCGAGGCCGACGCTTACGAGAAAGCCGAGCCGCTGGCGTATCTCCTTGAGGACGCGGTCGGCGATCATGGCGTCCTTTTCGCTGAGCGTGAGCCGGTCGAGGAAGGCGAGGCTCTCCGTCACGGGCATTTTGCAGAAGTCCATGACGCTCAGGCCCCCGACGGTGACGGCCAGCACCTCCTTCTTGAGGCGGTCGCCGCCGCAGTCGGGGCAGTTATATTCGCCCATGCACTCCTCCAGCTCCGCCCGCATGGCCTGGGACTGCGTCTCGCGGTAGCGGCGCTCGAGGTTGTTCACGATGCCCTCGAACGGCTGGTTGAGCGTGCCGTAGCCGTTCGAGCGCTCGTACCGGAGCGAGAGCGGCTCGCCGTTCGTGCCGTAGAGCAGGATGTTTATTGCCTCCTTCGGGAGGGATTTGATCGGGTCGTGCAGGTCGAAGCGGTATTTCTTCGCGAGCGCCTCGTAATACATCCGGCAGATCGAGTCGCCCCGTGCGTTCGACCAGCCGGAGGCCATGATGCCGCCGTCGTAGATGGACAGCGACGGGTTCGGCATGATGAGGTCGGGATCGACCTGCAGGAGCTTTCCGAGTCCGCCGCACGTCGGACAGGCCCCATACGGGGCGTTGAACGAAAACAGCCGCGGCGTCAGCTCCTCGATGGAGACGCCGCAGTCCTCACAGGCGTAGTTCTGGGAGAAGGACAGCTCCCTGTCCTGCCCCACGAGGTCGAAGCGGACGATGCCGTCGGCGAGGGCCATCGCGGTCTCGGTCGAGTCCGTGAGCCGCCGCACGGCGTCGGGCTTTACGACGATGCGGTCGATGATGAGCTCGATGTTGTGCTTTTTGTTCTTCTCGAGGGCGATCTCCTCGGACAGATCGTAGGTGTTTCCGTCGGCCCGGACGCGGACGAAGCCGGAGCGCCGGGCGTCCTCGAACACCTTCGCGTGCTCGCCCTTGCGGGCGCGGACGACGGGGGCGAGAACCTGCAGCCTCGTCCCCTCGGGCAGGGCCATGACCTGATCGACGATCTGGTCGATGGTCTGGCGGCGTATCTCCTTGCCGCATCTCGGACAGTGGGGCACGCCGACGCGTGCCCACAGCAGACGGAGATAGTCGTAAATCTCCGTCACCGTGCCGACGGTGGAGCGGGGGTTGCGGCTCGTCGTCTTCTGGTCGATGGATATGGCGGGGGAGAGGCCGTCGATGTAGTCCACGTCGGGCTTGTCCATCTGGCCGAGAAACTGCCGGGCGTAGCTTGACAGGCTCTCCACATACCGCCGCTGGCCCTCGGCGTAGATCGTGTCGAAGGCGAGGCTCGACTTGCCGCTGCCGGAAAGGCCGGTGAATACGATGAGCCGGTCGCGGGGCAGGTCGATGGAGATGTTTTTCAGGTTGTTTTCTCTCGCACCCTGGATGCGGATGGTATCGGGCATGGCAAAAGGATTCCTTGGTGTGATATGGCTGTTTTGCGGTAACTGTTCAGCACGGGCTGCCGAACGGGAAGACTGCGCCGCGCGCAGGGCGCTCGGCCCGTTTTGCGGCGCGGTTATTCGACGATCTCGTTTACGTCGCGGCCCATCATGTGCATGTACTCGTCATAGGTGCACATCCGGTCGATGCAGCCGTCCGGGGTCAGCTCGATGATACGGTTCGCGACGGTCTCGGTGAGCTGGTGGTCGTGGCTGTAGAAGAGGATGTTGTAGGGGAAGGCGCTCATGCCGTTGTTGAGGGCGGCGATGCTCTCGAGGTCGAGGTGGTTCGTCGGCTGGTCGAACATCAGCACGTTCGTACCGGCCAGCATCATCTTCGAGATCATGCAGCGCACCTTCTCGCCGCCGGACAGGACGCTGACCTTTTTATAGACGTCGTCGCCGGAGAACAGCATCCGGCCGAGGAACGTGCGCCGCTTGTCGTCCGAGAACTGGCGCATCCAGTCCATCAGCTCGAGGTCGCAGCCCTCGAAGTAGCTGTCGAAGTCCCGGGGGAAATACGCCTGCGTCGTCGAGACGCCCCATTTGATCTCGCCCTCGTCCGGCTCCAGCTCGCCGGCGAGCAGGCGGAACATACAGGTGATGGCGTTCTCGTTCGCGCTGATGAACGCGATCTTGTCCTCCCGGTTCATGATGAACGAGACGTTGTTGATGAGCTTCTCGCCGTCCACGGTCTTCGAGACGTTCGTCACGAACAGGCGATCCTTGCCCGGCTCCCGGCTGGCCTTGAAGCCGACCCACGGATACCGCCGGGACGAGGCCGGCATCTGCTCCACGGTGATCTTGTCCAGAAGCTTGCGGCGGCTTGTGGCCTGACGGGATTTCGACTTGTTCGCCGAAAAGCGCTGGATGAACGCCTGCAGCTCCTGGATCTTCTGCTCGGCCTTCTTGTTCTGGTCCTTGATGAGCTTCTGCATGAGCTGCGAGGACTCGTACCAGAAGTCGTAGTTGCCGACGTACATACGGATCTTGCCGTAGTCGATGTCGACGATGTGGGTGCAGATGTTGTTGAGGAAATACCGGTCGTGGCTCACGACGAGGACGGTGCCCTCGTAATCCATCAGGAAGTCCTCGAGCCACACGGTGGAGGCGAGGTCGAGGTTGTTCGTCGGCTCGTCCATGAGGATGATGTCGGGATGGCCGAACAGCGCCTGCGCGAGCAGCACCTTGACCTTCTGGCGGCCCTCCAGCTCGGTCATCTGCTTCCGGTGCAGGGATACGGGGATGCCGAGGCCCTGCAGAAGACGGGAGGCGTCGGATTCGGCCTCCCAGCCGCCCAGCTCGGCGTATTCCTCCTCCAGCTCCGCGGCGCGGATGCCGTCCTCGTCGGTGAAGTCCTCCTTCTCGTAGATGGCGTCCTTCTCCTTCCCGCACTCGTAGAGGCGGGGGTTGCCCATGATGACGGTGTCGATGACGACGTAGTCGTCGTACATATTCTGATCCTGCCGCAGGACGGACATCCGGCACTTGGGGTCGATGTACACATGCCCCTTCGACGGCTCGATGTCGCCGGACAGGATCTTCAGAAACGTGGACTTGCCGGCGCCGTTCGCGCCGATGATGCCGTAGCAGTTGCCGGTCGTGAACTGCAGATCGGCGCCGGAAAAGAGAACCTGGCTGCCGTATTGCAGGGAAAGATTTTCAACAGTGATCATGCTCATATCCTCCATGGTGTCATGGTATTGTATCACACTTTTCCCCGCTTTGATAGTATCTTCTGCAAAAAAATCTTCCGATTGGATTGACAAGGCAAAAAAAGTATGCTAAGATGTTCGAGCGATGCGGAGAGATGTCCGAGTGGTTTATGGAGCTGGTCTTGAAAACCAGTGACTCCGCAAGGGGCCGGGGGTTCGAATCCCTCTCTCTCCGCCA
>CAJOFW010000038.1 GCA_905234005.1 uncultured Oscillospiraceae bacterium | reverse complement strand
GACCGCCATCATCAGGATGATCGTAAACAGGACGAGGTTGAATACCTTCTGCTGGATGCCGCCTATCACGATGTTTTTGATCTTCTTCATGCGTCCCCCCAATGCCGATTGGCTGTGCGTTAATTATTTGGATATGCCGGCGAAACGTCAAGATAAACGCGAACCGGAAAACGGGCGTCTCATTCAAAGAGGCGCATGATCGCGCATGCACCTCTCCGGTAAGTATGCCATAATGTTTGGCGATTGTCAACGAAGGAAACGCCGCCGGGGGTTGCTTCGGGCGCGTTTGCCGCGAAAGCAGCGATCCTTTTGCAATCGCGGACGCGGTATGGTATACTGTCGGCGAAAGCATACCCGGCGTGAGGAGGACGAACGCTATGAAGCGTATCCGTATCATCGGTCCGGCGGCGAGAGAGCCGGTGATCTTTCTTTTCATCACCGCGCTGCTCGCGCTGGCCGGCCTGGGCATCCACGCGGCGGCGGCGCAGACGGGGGAGGGGGACGCTATGCCCGAGGCGGAGCTGATCGTCGCGACGGACATCCACTACATCGCGCCGGCGCTCACCGATCACGGCGCGTATTTTGAGCGCATGATCGAAGGCTCCGACGGGAAGGTCATGGAGTACATCGACGAGCTGACGGACGCCTTTCTCGCCGAGGTCGTCGACCGGCGGCCGGACGCCCTGATCCTGTCGGGGGACGTCACCTTCAACGGCGCACGAATAAGCCACGAGGCGCTGGCGGCGAAGCTGCGGGCCGTCGCGGACGCGGGCGTGCCCGTGCTCGTGATACCGGGCAATCACGACCTCGAAAACAGCAGCGCCGCCCGTTTCGAGGGCGACGGCTTTACCCGGGTCGAGAGCGTCACGGCGGCGGAATTTGCCGAAATCTACTACGATTTCGGATTTGCGCAGGCGATATCGAGGGACGCCGCCTCGCTCAGCTACGCGGCGGAGATCAATCCCCGGCTGCGGGTGCTGATGGTGGACGTCAACACGGCCGACAGCGCAAACCGCGTAAAACCGGAGACGCTGGCGTGGATCGAGGAGCAGCTTCGCGCCGCCGCCGACGCCGGCGCCGAGGTCATCGGCGTGAGCCACCAGAACCTGTACCGGCACAACGCCGTGATCTATCAGGGGTATATCATGTCTAACGCCGACGAGCTGCGGGCGCTGTACGGGAAATACGGCGTGAAGCTGAACCTGTCCGGCCACCTGCACTGCCAGCACCTCGTAACCGGCGGCGTCTGTGAGATCGCGACGTCGTCCCTCGCCGTGAATCCGTGTCAGTACGGCGTGATCACATTCGCCGGCGGCACGCTCACCTACGAGGCGCAGCCGGTCGACGTCTCCGGCCGGGCGGCGGCGCTGGGCAGCGATAACCCCGATCTGTTGCGTTTTGCGGACTACGCCGAGGCGTTCTTCCTGCACACGGGCAGAACGGGCGTCGACGAAAACGACGACTCGGACGGGGCGGCGCTTGCCCGGTTTTTCGCCGAGCTGAATCTGTATTACTTCGCCGGGCGGCTCGATCTCGTGGACGCCTCCGACCCGATGTTCGCGCTGTGGGAGGATACCTTCGGCTTTGAGGGACAGTATATCCTCGCCATCCGCGACGAGGCCGGACTCGATTCCACACGGCTCACGATAGAGTATTGATACCGGAGCGGGCGATTACCGATATAATTACCGATATAATATCCGCAATTGGCCGAAAACAGCCGAAAACAGCCGATAGAATAACCGCATGACCCGACGCTGCGTGCGTCCGGGTCATGCGGTTTTATGGTCGTTACATCTCGAGCGCGGTGGTCACGATGTTTTCGACCGTCACGCCGTTTTTCGCCAAAAGCCGCTCATACGGGGCGCTCTCGCCGAAGCGGTCCTGAATGCCGATGCGCCGCACCTTTCCCTTTCCAAGCTCCGCCGCTGCCTCGCAGACGGCGCTGCCGAGGCCGTTCAAGACGTTGTGGTCCTCGACCGTGACGACCCTGCCGATGCTCTCGAGGCAGTCGGCGACGGCCCGGCTTGAGCGTGTGCATATCGAGCACCCTGGCGCTCACGCCGCGCTTTTCCAGCTCCGCCGCCGCGTCGACGGCGAGGTGGACGGTGTCGCCGATCGCGATGATCGCGACGTCTTTACCGTCGCGGACTAGGTGGGCCCTGCCCAGCTCGAATTCCGTGTCCTCGCCGTAGAGGACGGGCAGGGCGTCGCGGGTAAAGCGCAGGTAGACCGGGCCGACGTATGCCGCCGCCGCCTTCACAAGCTTCTTCGCGGATACGTAGTCCGCCGGCATGACGACGGTCATGTTCGGGATGGTGCGCATGATGCCCATGTCCTCGACGGTCTGGTGACTGGCGCCGTCGCTCGCCGGCGTCATGCCGCCGTGGGAGCAGGCGAGCTTGACGTTGAGGTTCGGATAGCAGATCTCCTGCCTTATCATCTCGCACATACGCATGGAGCCGAACGCCGCGTAGGTGGCGACGAAGGGGATCTTCCCGCAGGTTGCAAGCCCGGCGGCGACGCCGGCGGCGTTCTGCTCGGCGATGCCGAGGTTGAAGTGCTGGTCGGGCAGCGCCTTCATAAAGTCGACGGTCTTGCAGGATTTGCCGAGGTCGCAGTCCAGAACGACGATGTCACGGTTGGCCCGGCCCAGCTCGACGATCGCCTCGCCGAAGCCGTCACGGGTGGCTTTCATTTTGACTTCACTCATTTTCGCGCCCTCCCTCACTGAACGTACTGAGCCTCAAGCTCGTCCATGGCCTGCTTCCACTGCGCCTCGTTCGGGGCGGTGCCGTGCCAGCCGACGGCGTTTTCCATGAAGGACACGCCCTTTCCCTTGACCGTATGGCCGCAGACGCATTTGGGCCGGCCGTTTCTGACCAGCCGCGCCAGCGTCAGCGCCGCGACCATCTGCTCCATGTCGTTGCCGTCGATCTCGTAGACGTCGAAGCCGAAGGCGCGGAATTTCGCGGCAAGATCGCCGTTCGGCATGACCTCGTCGGTCGTGCCGTCGATCTGCAGGCCGTTTAAGTCGACGAAGACGATCAGGTTGTCGAGACCGTACTTATGCGCCGTGTTCGCGGCCTCCCAGATCTCGCCCTCCTGCGCCTCGCCGTCGCCGACGGCGGCGTATACGCGATAGTCCCTGCCGTCCAGCTTGCCGGCGAGGGCCATGCCGACGGCGCAGGCGAGACCCTGGCCGAGAGAGCCGGTGGAGATGTCGATGCCCGGGCACTTGTTCATGCACGGGTGGCCCTGCAGAATGGAGCCCTCCTTCCGCAGCGTGTCCAGCACCTCGACGGGGAAGAAGCCCTTCATGGCGAGCGCCGCGTACTGGGCGGGGCAGACGTGGCCCTTGGACATCACGAAGCGGTCGCGATCCGCCCAGCCGGGGTTATTCGGATCGACGTCCATCTCGTGGAAGTAGCAGGCGGTCACGAACTCCGCGACGGACAGAGAGCCGCCGGGGTGACCGCTGCCGGCCCTGTAGATCATGTCGACCACATGCTTTCGCAGGGTGACGCATTTGTTTTGCAGCTCCTTGACGGAGAGTTGCTCTCTCATGGGAAAAACCGTCCTTTTCTGTATTTGTATTTCTATATGTGTATTTTCTTATTATGACAGACTGTTTTTATGGCTGAAGCATATATCAGCGCCTGTCGCCGGCTGCCTCCGCTTCTGCCTCCGGCGTCCGGCTGTTCGTGTCGATCGAACGGCCGTAGACGAAAAACCGCTGGTAGAAGTACTCCGTCACGAAGTTCAGGAGCATATTGAGGATTGTGGCGACGTATTCGTTCCAGCCGAGGCCGGCCGTGTACAGGTGCTCGAGCCACCCGGTCAGCGGCGTGAACACGGCGTAGAACGCCGCGACCTTCAGCATCGCGATGGGCACGTTCGCGGCGGAGCGGAACGTATACCGCCGGTTGAGCGTGAAGTTCCACAGCACGGACAGGACGAGGGCGAGGATGTAGCTGACCCAGTACGGCCAGTGCAGCGTCTCATTCAGCAGCGCGAAGGCGGCGATCTCGATCAGACCGGCGCTGACGGAAAACAGCGTGAACTTCACGGCGCGCCAAAACTCTTTCATTGGTAAATTCTCATCTCTTTTCCGCGGATTATCTTTCAAACGCTGCGTTTCCGAAGCGTTCAGGCGTATTTGAGGTCGATGTTTTTGACATCCGTGATGAACATATGGCCGGGGGCGTGGGTGATGACGAAATCGGGCTTTGTGTTCATGATGACGTTCTGCGGCGTCACGCCGCAGGGCCAGAAGACCGGCACCTCGCCGGGGCGGATGGTGACGGCCTCGCCGTAATCGGGCTTCGATATGTCGCGGATGCCGATCTGCGCCGGGTCGCCGATGTGGACGGGCGCGCCGTGGACACGCGGCATGGCGTTCGTCACCTGCACGGCCTTGACGACCTGATCGTAAGGGATCGGGCGCATGGACACGACCATATTGCCGTGGAAGACGCCGGCGGGGGCGCAGGGGATGTTCGTGTCGTACATCGGGACGTTTTTGTTCTCCTCGATCTGCCGGACGGGGATGCCGACCTCGAGCATTTCGGACTCGAAGGAGAAGCTGCACCCGATCAGGAAGCTCACGAGATCGTCCCGCCAGAGGGCCTCGATATCGGTGTACTCCCCGGTCAGCACGCCCTTCTCGTAGACGCGGTAGCGGGGCAGGTCGGTGCACACGTCCGCGCCGTCGGCCATGATGCGGAAGTACCGGCTGCCGACGTCCGTCACCTCGAGCACCGGACAGGGACGCGGATTGCGCTGTGTGAAGAGCAGAAAGTCGAAGGCCAGCTCCTTCGGCAGTATGACGAGGTTTGCCTGCGCGTAGCCGGCGCACATGCCGGACGTCTGCGTTGTGATCGTCTTCTCTCGGATGAGTTTGCGCACCTCGGCGGGCGATACGTCGGCGTATGGGTTCATGAGGGTACCTCCTTGTGCTTGTACGGTCATTCTTGCGGTGGCACGGTCATTATAGCATACCGTTTCCGAATGCGAAACAGGAAAACCGGCGTTACGCCAAAAATTGTATGATAAACCGAAAAAACATACTGAAAATGGAATAATTCCGGCTCTCCGGGTTTGACATGGCGCCGGAAATGATATATAATGCACTATCTGCATCGTTTTAGCGTGAGAAATCGCAAGCGGGCAGGGAAAAGAAGGAGGTTCCCCATGGACAACAAGAAAACCAATCGCGCAGCCCTGATCGGCGCGGCATTCCTGATGGCGACGTCCGCCATCGGCCCCGGCTTCCTGACGCAGACGGCTACCTTCACCGGCAGCCTCGGCTCGAGCTTCGGCTTCGTCATCCTGATCTCGCTGATCATGTCGGCGATCGCCCAGCTCAATATCTGGCGCGTGCTCTGCTACAGCGGCAAGCGCGGACAGGACGTGGCAAACGAGCTGCTGAAGGGCCTCGGCTACTTCCTCGCGGCGCTGATCGCCCTCGGCGGCCTCGCGTTCAACATCGCGAACGTCGGCGGCGGCGCCCTCGGCTTCAACGCCCTGTTTGGCATCCCGGACAAGATCGGCTGCGTCATCGCCGGCCTTCTCGCGATCGTGATCTTCCTGTCGAAGCAGGCCAAGAGCATCGTCGATCAGGTCGTGAAGTATCTCGGCGCGATCATGATCGTCGTCATTCTGGTCGTCATGTTCATCACCCAGCCGCCCGTCGGCGACGCGGTCAGGAACACGTTCGTCCCGTCCGCCTCGATGAACAGCCTGTTCCCGGCCATCCTGACGCTGCTCGGCGGCACGGTCGGCGGCTACATCACCTTCGCCGGCGCGCACCGTCTGATCGACGCCGGCGTCACCGGCGAGGAGCGCCTCAGGGAGGTCAACCGCAGCTCCGTCATGGGCATCGTCATCGCCGCCGTCGTCCGCATCCTGCTCTTCCTCGCGATCCTCGGCGTCGTGGTGAAGTTCGCGGGCATCAACCTCTCCACGCCGGCGGAGAACGCCGGCATCGTGTCCGAGGCGTACAGCACCGGCTACAACGGCATCTCGAACCCCGCCGCGTACGCGTTTCTGGTGGGCGCGGGCAACATCGCCTATCGCTTCGCCGGTCTCGTCATCCTCTGCGCCGCGCTGACGTCGATCATCGGCGCCGCGTATACGTCCGTCTCGTTCCTCAAGACCTTCCACCCGTCGATCGAGAAGAACGAGAACTGGTGGATCATCGGCTTCATCGCCGTCTCCACGCTGATCATGACCATCCTCGGCGGCGCGGCGAAGCTGCTCGTGCTGGCCGGCGCCGTCAACGGACTCATCCTGCCCATCTCTCTCGGCGTCTGCCTCGTGGCCGCGAAGAACAAGCGCATCATGGGCGAGGATTACAGGCACCCCACCTGGCTTTTCGTGCTCGGCATCATCGTGGTGCTCGTCGCCGCGTATGTCGGCGTCACCTCCCTCGGCAACCTCGCGAACCTGTTCTGACAGCGGCGCAGAGGGCGTTCACCTATGCAGAACTATCGAATTCTCATCGAGGGGGATTCCTCCGTGCTGATCGTGTTCGGCGACGCGATCAGCACGGAGACAAATCAGAAGATCACGTCGACGGTGCAGCTCATCCGCGAACAGAAAATCGAGGGCATCGTCGACATGATCCCCGCCTTTGTGTCTCTGCTCATCAACTACAACCCGCTGGTCATCTCCTACGACAGCCTGCGGGCGCGGCTTGAACAGATCCTCCGGGTCGAGACAAGGGCCGCAGAGACGATCAAACGCGTCTACGAGATCCCCGTGTGCTACGGCGGACAGTACGGCCCCGACCTGCAAAACATCGCCGATCACGCCGGGCTTTCGCCGGAGGAGGTCGTGAAAATCCACACCTCCCGCGACTATCTCATCTACATGCTCGGCTTTCTGCCCGGCTTCTGCTACCTCGGCGGGCTGGACGAGCGCATCCACACGCCGCGGCTTGAAAGTCCCCGCATCCGCATCCCGGCGGGCAGCGTGGGCATCGGCGGCTCCCAGACCGGCATCTATCCGATGGACTCGCCGGGCGGCTGGCAGCTCATGGGCATGACCCCGGTTCGCACCTACGACCCCGCCCGCGAAACGCCGATCCTCGTACAGGCGGGGGAGTACATCCGCTTCGTGGAGATCGACGAGGCGGCGTTCGCGGAAATCAAATCGCAGGTGGACGCCGGTACGTACCGGGTCACCGTGCGGGAAGGGGAGGCGTAACCATGGGCTTTCGCGTGCTCAGGGGCGGTATGCTCACGACGATTCAGGACTTCGGCCGCAGCGGCTACCAGAGCCAGGGCTTCAGCGTCGGCGGCGCGATGGACGTGCGCTCCTTCAAAATCGCCAATCTCCTCCTTGACAACCCGGAGAACGAGGCGGCGCTGGAAATCACACTGATCGGGCCGGAGCTGGAGTTCACCGCCGACACGATCATCGCGATCACGGGCGGCGACTTCTCGCCGAAGCTGAACGGCGAGCCGGCGCCGATGTACGCCGCCGTGTATGTGCGCAAGGGCGACGTGCTTTCGTTCGGCAGCGCCCGCACCGGTACGCGGTGCTATGTGGCGTTCTCGGGCTATCTGAACGTGCCCGTCGTCATGGGCAGCCGCTGCACGAGCCTCAAGAGCGGGATCGGCGGCTTCAAGGGCCGCCGGCTCGAGGCGGGCGATTACATCGGCGAACGCGTAAAGCGCCGGTATCTGCCCTTCTTCCTGTCCCGCAAGCTCCCCGCGCCGGACTTTGAGAACGACGACGGCGTCCTCCGCGTGGTCATGGGGCCGCAGGACAACCTCTTCAGCCGACAGGGCGTCGAGACGTTCCTGAACGCGGAGTACACCGTCACCGGCGACTTTGACCGCATGGGCTGCCGCCTTGACGGGCCGATCATCGCGCCGAAGGAGACCTCCGACATCATCTCGGACGGCATCGCCCTCGGTGCGATACAGGTGCCGTCGGCGGGCAAGCCGATCATCCTGCTGGCCGACCGGCAGACGACCGGCGGCTACGCCAAGATCGCGACCGTCGTCTCGGTGGACATCCCCCGGCTCGTGCAGAAGAAGACCGACCAGAAGCTCCGCTTCCGGGCCGTCACCGTGCAGGAGGCGCAGCGCCTGTATTTGCAGGAGGTCAGGGAGCTTGAGCATATGCGCAGGGAGATCCACAAGCCCTGCAGGGAGGTGCTCGATTGCCGTCAGGTGGCAAAAAGGCTCGAGAGGCTGTACGCCGACGCGGAGACGCAGCGCTATTTCTGACCGGCAGGGAGCCGGACGGCGACCCGGGCGGCGAGCCGCCTGTGGAGCCGTATAAAGGAGTTTTTAGAATATGGACATCAGAAAAATACGGGAGCTTGTCAGAATCGTCGAGAGCTCGAGCCTGACGGAGCTGACCTACCGCGAGGGCGATATGAAAATCAGCCTCAGCAAGACGGCCGGCCTTCCGGCCGCCGTGCAGACGGTCGCCGTCCCGGCGGCGGCCCCGGCGGAGCCTGCGGAGGTCGACGATACGCTGCTCATCACGGCGCCGATCGTCGGCACCTTCTATTCCGCCCCGGCCCCGGACGCCCCGGCCTATGTGAAGGTAGGCGACCACGTCAAAAAGGGGCAGACGATCTGCATCCTCGAGGCGATGAAGCTCATGAATGAGATCGAGGCGGAATACGACTGCGAAATCGAGGCCGTGCTCGTCAGCAACGAGCAGAAGGTGGAATACGGCCAGCCGCTGTTCCGCGTACAGAAGCTCTGAAAAAGGCGGTACAACCGTGCTGAAAAAAGTATTGATTGCCAACCGGGGAGAGATCGCCGTCCGCGTCATACGCGCCTGCCGCGATCTCGGCATCGGCAGCGTGGCCGTCTACGCCGAGGAGGATCGGAACAGCCTGCACGTCCAGCTCGCCGACGAGCGGATATGCATCGGGGCCGGGCCGGCGCGGAACAGCTATCTCAATCAGGATCAGATCATCACCGCCGCGCTCAACACGGGGGCGGACGCAATCCACCCCGGCTACGGCTTTTTGTCGGAAAACAGCGCCTTCGCCCGGCGCTGCGCGGAATTCGGCCTCGTCTTCATCGGCCCGACGCCCGAGGTGATCGACCGGATGGGCAACAAATCCCAGGCCCGGAAGACGATGATGGCCGCCGGCGTGCCGGTGATTCCGGGCACCCGGGAGCCGGTATACGACGCCGGGGCCGCGAAGAAGGCGGCGGCGGAGATCGGCTATCCGGTCATGATCAAGGCGTCCTCCGGCGGCGGCGGGAAGGGTATGCGGCAGGCCATGAGCGAGGACGAGCTGGCGTACCAGTTCGAGCTTGCCCAGCGCGAGTCCGCGAACGCCTTCGGGGACGACACGATGTACCTTGAACGGCTCATCGAATCGCCGCGTCATGTCGAGGTGCAGATCATGGCGGATTCCTTCGGTCACGTCGTCGCCCTAGGCGACCGCGACTGCTCCGTGCAGCGCAACCACCAGAAGCTCATCGAGGAGTCACCAAGCCCCGCCGTGGACGACGAAACACGCAAAAGGATGTGCGAGTCGGCGGTTCTCGCCGCCAAAACCGTCGGCTACACGAACGCGGGCACCATTGAGTTCATCGTCGACGGGAACGGCGACTTCTACTTCATGGAGATGAACACCCGCATCCAGGTCGAGCACGGCGTGACGGAGCTTGTCACGGGCGTCGATCTCGTGGAGGAGCAGCTTCGCGTCGCGTCGGGCCTGCCCCTCGGCTTCACACAGGAGGACGTCGCCCTGCGCGGCCACGCCATTGAGTGCCGCATCAACGCGGAGATTCCGGAGAAGAACTTCATGCCCTCGCCCGGCAAGGTCACGGTGCTGCATCTGCCCGGCGGCAACGGCGTCCGGGTCGATACCGCGCTGTACACCGGCTATATCGTCCCGTCGGACTTCGACTCCATGATCGCCAAGATTCTCGTCCACGCCCCGGACCGGGAGGCGGCCATCCGCAAAATGCGGGCGGCGCTGAACGAGACGCTGATCATCGGCGTGGAGACGAATCTCGATTTCCAGTTCCGTATCATGCACAACAGGATCTTCTGCGAGGGCCGGGCCGATACCGGCTTTATCGAGCAGTATGTGAGAGGGGGCAAATGATATGCCGCGAGTGGATTTGAACAGCGACCTCGGCGAGAGCTTCGGCCGCTATACGCTGGGGCTGGACGAGCAGATACTTCCGGTCATCAGCTCCGCGAACGTGGCCTGCGGCTTCCACGCGTCCGACCCGGTCGTCATGGAAAGCACCGTCCGTCTCGCGAAAAAATGCGGCGTCGCGGTCGGGGCGCACCCGGGCTATCCGGATCTCATGGGCTTCGGCCGCCGGAACATGACGGTCACGCCCGAGGAGGCCAGGGCCTATACCCTGTACCAGATCGGCGCCCTCGACGCGTTCCTGCGCGCGCAGGGCATGACGATGCAGCACGTTAAGCCGCACGGCGCGTTCTACAACATGGCCGCGAAGGATTACGAGCTGGCGAGGGCGATCTGTCAGGGCGTGAAGGACTTTTCCCCGGGCCTTACCGTCCTCGGTCTGAGCGGCGGCGAGCTGATACACGCGGCGGAGGAGCTTGGCCTGAGGGCCGTGTCCGAGGTGTTCGCCGATCGGGCGTATGAGGAGGACGGAACCCTCGTAAACCGCAAAAAGCCGGGCGCCATGATCACGGACGAGGACGTCGCCATCGAACGGGTCATCCGTATGGTGAGGTCACCGCGATCACCGGCCGGGACATCCCGATCCGGGCCGAGTCGATCTGCGTCCACGGCGACGGCGAGAAGGCCGTGCTGTTCGCGGAAAAAATCCGCTGCGCCCTCGAGGCAAGGGGCATAGACGTCGTTCCTATGGGATAAGTGAGGCGGCACAGGATATGTTTGGCAGAAGACCCGACCGGGCGCAGGGTGAAGGGCGTCGACCCCGTGATGCGTATCACCCCGTACATCATGCCGATGCGCTGTGACGCGCAGGTATTTTTGAAGCACAGGGCGGACAAGGAGACGCTCTCCCGGTACATCCGGCGGCAGAAGCTCGAGCACGGCGAGGCATTCACATATATGCAGATCGTCGTTGCCGCCTACGTCCGCGCCGTCAGCCGGAACCCCGAGGTGAACCGGTTCATCATGAACAGGCAGCTCTTCGCCCGGAACAACTGCTCGGCGGCGTTCACGATTCTGAAGAACCCCTACGACGCCGACGAGGGCGAGGCCGTCGTGAAGATCAGGTTCGACCTGACCGACACGCTGTACGACGTCCGCGACCGCATGACGGCGGCGATCGAGGCAAACCGGCGTGAGACGCAGGACGGCTTCATCGACAGGCTGCTCGCGTTTGTGTTTGCCGTGCCGGGGCTTGCGACCGTGATCGTAGCGCTCGTGCGGCTGCTCGACCGCTACGGACTGGCCCCCGGCGTGCTGATGGAGGAGCTGCCGTTTTACGTCGGCATGTACATCACGAACACGGCGTCGATCGGCCTGCACGACGTCAACCACCACCTGTACAACTGGGGCAACGTGGGCCTGTTCTTCGGCATGGGCGTCACGGAAAAGGTGTCCGTGGTGGAAAACGGCGAGGCGCGCATGAAGCGTTATCTCCCGATCGGCATCACGGCGGA
Source organism: uncultured Oscillospiraceae bacterium (assembly GCA_905234005.1). Lineage (GTDB taxonomy): Bacteria > Bacillota > Clostridia > Oscillospirales > Oscillospiraceae > CAJOIG01. The sequence goes on along the minus strand of CAJOFW010000038.1, from coordinate 608 downwards.
CGAACGCGTCTGCTCCGGCGCGCACTACGCGAGATTCTTCACCGATATGAAGCGCTATCTCGAGCACCCGGAGCTTCTGGAGACCCCGCCGGAATCGGTGCGCTTCGACGACGGCTGCGAATACCACGAGCCGAAGCCGGAAAATACCGTGAAGGCATAAAAACACAACCAAAAAGCGGCGGCATATCCCACGCGATATGCCGCCGCTGATTTTTGAAAAAACGTTGGTTCAATACAGGACAGACCGGAGCTGTACAGAAGCGCTATTTTCCGACGCAGAACCGGGCGAATATGCCGTTTGTGATGTCCTCGCGCACGACGCGGCCGGACAGCTCGCCGAGGGCGGTCATCGCGCCCTCCAGCTCGGTGAGAACGGCGTCCGGCGTGACGCCGCAGTCCATGGCCTCCATCGCCGCCCGGACGTATTCGAGCGCCCGGGAGACCGCCTCCTCCTGCCGGGGATTCGTCAGCGTCTCCCCGGCGGGGACGGCGCTGTCGGGCGGGTAGAGGGCGGCGACGGCGGCCTCGAGCGTATCCAGACCGTCGCCGGTTGCGGCGCTGACCGCGAGCGCGTCGGTCCGCGTCCACACGGCGGGCAGATCGGCCTT
>CAJOFW010000037.1 GCA_905234005.1 uncultured Oscillospiraceae bacterium | reverse complement strand
AGCGCCGACTCGTCCAGCAGATTCTCCATTGTGTGCCAGCCGAGCAAGGCGCATTTGACACGCGCCGGCATGTGGGCGATGTCGGCCAGTGCGCCGGCCTCCTCCAGCTCGTCCAGCTCCTCGGGGGTGATCTTCCCCTTGATCATGCGCAGGAAGATATCGGACAGCCGTTTCGCCTCCTCCGCGCTGCGGCCGATGATCAGATCGAGCATCATATCCGCCGACGCCTGTGAGATCGCGCAGCCGTCGCCGGTGAACGCGCCGTCCGCGATCACGCCGTCCTCGACCTTCAGCCGCAGCGTGATGTGATCGCCGCAGCTCGGATTGACGCCGCGCAGCTCGAGGTTTGCGTCCGGCAGCTCGTGCTTGTGGCCGGGGCGGAGGTTGTGGTCGGTCAGTATCTCGTTATAGAAGCTCCTGTTGTCCATATTATTGTCTATAACCCATCCTTTCGCGCACATGGCGCAGGCTCTCCGCGAGGCGTATAAGCTCGTCCTCCGTGTTGTAGAACGCGAGACTCGCCCGGGCGGTCGACGTCACGCCGAGGTGCTCCATGAGCGGCTGGGCGCAGTGATGACCGGCGCGGACACATACGCCGTCGCTGTCCAGAATCGCGGCGATGTCGTGCGGGTGCACGCCGTCCACGGTGAAGGTGAATATGCCGTGGTGGGACGCCGCGTCCGCCGGGCCGAGAAGACGCAGGCGCGGGATATCCCGCAGCAGCGCAAACGCCGCCTCGGACAGCCGCCGTTCGCGCTCGACGATCGTGTCGAAGCCGATCCGCCGGTAGTACCCGATCGCCGCCGCGAGGCCGACGGCCCCGGCTGCGTTCACGGTGCCGGCCTCGAATTTGTGCGGCAGCTCCGCCCACGTCGCGTCCTTACGGGTGACGTACTCGATCATCTCCCCGCCGAAAAGAAACGGCGGCATTTTCCGGAGCAGCGCCTTTTTCCCATACAGGACGCCGATGCCCATCGGGCCGCACATCTTGTGCCCGGAGAACGCGAGAAAATCCACGTCCAGCACCCGGACGTCAACCGGGATGTGCGGCACGCTCTGCGCCCCGTCGCATACGAATACCGCGCCGTACTCGTGGGCGATGGCGGCAAAGCGCCGGATATCGTTCTTCACGCCGAGGACGTTCGATATGTGCGTCATCGCGACGATACGCGTACGGTCACAGAGCGCCGCACGGAACGCCGCCTCCGTGATCTCCCCCTCCGGCGTGCACTCGACAAACCGCAGACACGCGCCCGCACGCCGCGCCGCCTGCTGCCACGGGAGCAGATTGCTGTGGTGCTCCAGAATCGTGACGACGATCTCATCGCCCGGCGTCAGGAGGCTGCCGAAGCTTCCGGCGACAAGGTTCAGGCTCTCGGTCGCGTTGCGGGTGAATACGATCTCCTCCGCGCTCTCGGCGTTTATGAACGACCGCACCGTCTCCCGGGCGTTTTCGTAAGCGTCCGTCGCCCGGACGCTGAGGTCGTACAGGCCGCGCAGCGGATTTGCGTTGTCACGCTCGTAGAATCCCCGCACAGCATCCAGCACACAGGCCGGCTTCTGCGCCGTCGCCGCGCTGTCGAGGTACGCAAGCGCCGGATTCGCCGCGAGCAGCGGAAAATCCGACCGGATGGCCGTGTCCTGCGCCGTCATATTGTTTCCCCCTCCGCGCCGTTTTCTGTCAGCAAAAGTCTCGTTTCCTCGTCCGGTATTCTGGAAATGACGGCGTTCAGCTTAGCCTGCGCCATGATCTCGTACACCTGTTCGCGGCTGACGCCGCGGGACGCGAGGTAGTATACAAGCTCCTCGTCGAGGCGGCCGATGGTCGCGCCGTGGTTGCCCTCCACGTCCTCCTCGCCGCACAGGATGACCGGGATCGACTGGTTGCGCACCGTCTCATCCATGAGCAGTACGTCCTCCATCTCGCTGCCGACGGAGCCGGCGCAGCCGCGGCGCAGGTCGATCGTGCCGCGAAGGATTTTGAACGCCCGGTCGCGCAGCACGCCGGCGGCGTGGATGTCGCTGCGTGTTTTTTTCCCGAGGTGGATCGCCTCGCAGTTGACGTCGTACCGTTCGTCCCCGCCGAGCCGAAAGCCCAGCTCCGTCAGAAACGAGCTGCCGTCGCCCCGCAGCGTCACGGAGCAGTTGTCGTAGCTCGCGGCGCCGCCGAGGACGACGCGATACCATTCAAAATGCGCGTTTTCGGCGCAGTCGACGTGGATGTCGCACACACCGCCGTCGCCGCCGCGCCGCACCTGTATGAGCCGCAGAACGGCGTTTTCGGCCACCGAGACCGTTATCCGCGCAGACGGGCTGTCGGGCAGCGCGACGATGCGCTCCTCCCCTGCCGCCGCGGTTAACGTAATCTCCTCCGTGGATGCGGGGGCCTCGATCTGCGTGCCGTTGCCGTGCAGCCAGCCGAACGTGTTGGCCAGCGGTTTGTTTACCGTAATCATATTCTCACACACCCCTTACCCTATCGCGCCCTTCATCTCGATGCGGATGAGGTTGTTCATCTCCACGGCGTACTCCAGCGGAAGCTCCTTCGACACGTTCTCCGCGAAGCCGCTGACGATCAGCGCTCTGGCCTCCTCCTCGGATATGCCCCGGCTCATCAGGTAGAACACCGCGTCGCCGCTGATGCGGCCGATCTTCGCCTCGTGGCCGACGTCGGCCTTGTCGGTGCGGATGTCCATCGCGGGGATCGTGTCGGACCGGGAGTCCGAGTCGATCATCAGCGACTGGCAGGACACGGCGGATTTGCTGTTTTCCGCCCGCTCGGTCACGACGACGGCGCTGCGGAAGGTGCTGACGCCGCCGCTCTTCGATATCGACCGCGTATTGACATACGACGACGTATCCGGCGCGTTGTGGACGATCTTGCAGCCCGTATCGAGGTTCTGTCCGGCCCCGGCGAACGTCACGCCGGTGAACTCCGCCCGTGCGCCGCGTCCGGCCAGCACGCTCATCGGGTAGAGGTACGACACATGCGAGCCGAACGAGCCGGAGACCCATTCGACCTTGCCGCCCGCCTCGACCTTTGCGCGTTTGGTATTGAGGTTGTACATATTCTTCGACCAGTTCTCAATGGTCGAGTACCGAAGCAGGGCGTTTTTGCCGACGTACAGCTCCACGCACCCGGCGTGCAGGTTCGCCACGTTGTACTTCGGCGCGGAGCAGCCCTCGATGAAGTGCAGGCGCGCCCCCTCGTCCACGATGATCAGCGTGTGCTCAAACTGCCCGGCCCCCGGCGCGTTCAGCCGGAAGTACGATTGCAGCGGGATCTCCACCTCCACCCCGGGCGGGACATACACGAACGAGCCGCCCGACCAGACCGCCCCGTGCAGCGCCGCGAATTTGTGATCGGTCGGCGGGACGAGCTTCATGAAGCGCTCGCGTATGACGTCGGCGTAAGGCCCGCGCAGGGCGCTCTCAAGGTCGGTGTATACGACGCCCTGCGCCGCGACCTCCTCGCGGACGTTGTGGTACACAAGCTCTGAGTCGTACTGCGCGCCCACACCGGCGAGGGATTCCCTCTCCGCCTGCGGGATACCCAGGCGCTCGAAGGTGCTTTTGATGTCCTCGGGAACGTCCTCCCAGGCGGCGGACATCCTTGTGTTGGGCCGGACGTAGGTGACGATGTTCTCCATGTCCAGCCCCTCGATGGACGGGCCCCAGTCCGGCATGACGGAGCGGTTGTATATCTCAAGCGACCGCAGACGGAACGCCCGCATCCAGTCGGGGTCGTTCTTCTCGCGGGATATCTGCTCCACGATGGCCGGCGTCAGCCCCTCGGCGACGCGAAAGGCGTCCTTCTCCTCATAGCGGAAGTCGTAGAACGAGCGGTCAACATCCGCAACGATCGTCTTTTCACCGGCCACGTTCACGCCTCCCTCGTATCGAAGCGGGCAAAGCCGTCGCGTTCGATCTCGTCGATCAGCTCCGCCCCGCCCTCGGCGGCGATGCGGCCGTCGACCAGAACGTGCACGCGGTCGACGTCCAGCATGGACAATATCGCGGCGCTGTGCGTGATGACGATGAGCGATGAAGCCTTCTCCTTTTTGAACTCCTCGATGCCCCGCGACACGGTGCGCACGGCGTCCACGTCGAGACCGGAATCCGTCTCGTCCAGAATCGCCAGCGACGGAGCGAGCATCAGAAGCTGCAATATCTCCGCCTTCTTCTTCTCGCCGCCGGAGAAGCCGACGTTCAGATCACGCGAGGCGTAGGACTCGTCCATCTGCAAAACGTCCAGCATCCGCCGGAGCGATTTGCGAAAATCCCACAGCCGTATGCGCTGACCGGTGCGCTGCTCCACCGCCGTGCGGATGAAGTTCTCGAGCGATATGCCGGGCACCTCCAGCGGGTTCTGAAACGACATGAAAAGCCCCGCCCTGGCACGCTCGTCCACGGTCTTCCGGAGCAGCTCCTCCCCCGCGAAGATCACGCTGCCGCCCGTGACGCGATAGGCCGGGTTTCCCATCAGGACGTTGCCGAGCGTCGATTTACCCGCTCCGTTCGGGCCCATGATGACATGCGTCTCGCCGCGGTTGACGGTAAGATCGACGCCGTGCAGGATCTCCTGTTCCTCCACGGACGCCCGCAGGCCGGTTATATGCAAAAGCTTGTCTGCCATTCTGTTCCTCCCACGCCGCCCCGACGGACGGCGGTATTTCCGTTGTCATACCTGCCGACGCAGGTGTCTTACCTATCAAACTTATAGGTTTATCGACTGCATTATACTCCGGCTCCGACGCGGATGCAATACCCCGACGCAAATTTTCCTATTAAATTAATAGGTTTTTATATTCGACCGATGGGTTATGGTTCTGACGCCCCGCAGACGTCTCGAATGACCCCGCCGCCGAGAACGCAGCCGCCGTCGTCATAGAACACGGCGGACTGTCCCGGCGCCGCGGCGCGGACGGGTTCGTCGAATCGGATTTGAACCGTGCCGTCGTCAGCGGCGCGGACGGCGGCGGCCGTCCCCGGATGGCGGCAGCGGATTTTCACGATCGCCCGAAACGTCTCCCCCGCCGCCGGCGGGGCCATGCCCATCCAGTTCAGGTCGTCGCATACAAGCCCGCCGCTGTACAGCGACGCCTCGCCGCCGAGCACCACCGTGTTGTGCGCCTCGTCGATACGCGTGACATACGCCGGTTTGCCGAGGGCGACGCCCAGGCCGCGCCGCTGTCCGACCGTGTAGTGCGTGATGCCCCTGTGACGGCCCAGAATGCGACCGTTTTCATCGACAAAATCCCCCGGCTCCGGGATGGGGGCGCGGGCGTACTCCTCGAGCACGTCGGCGTAGCTGCCCTCTGTGACAAAGCATATCTCCTGCGAATCCCGTTTCTGCGCCACGGGCAGACCGGCCCGGGCGGCGATGGAGCGCACCTCGTCCTTCGACAGCCCGCCGAGAGGCATGAGCGTGTGCCGAAGCTGCTCCTGTGTCAGGCGGTACAGCATATACGTCTGATCTCTCTGCGCCGACAGCGCCTCCCGGACGGTATACCGCCCGTTTTCCAGCCGCACGACCGAGGCGTAATGCCCGGTCGCGACGTAAGCCGCCCCCATGCGTGCGGCGGCCTCGAGCAGCAGCGCCCACTTGATATCCCGGTTGCAGACGACGCAAGGGTTCGGCGTCCGGCCCCGGATATAGTCGTCCGCGAACGGCTGGATGACCCTCTCCCGGAAGGCCGCGACGCAGTTCTGCACATAGTACGGCATTTCCAGCGCCCACGCCGTGCGCCTTGCGTCCTCGATCTCGCAGCAGCGGCTCTCCCGGCCGTCGCTGCCGACCCATGTGCGCAGCGTGACGCCGACCGCGTCGTGACCGGCGGCCTTCAGCAAATACGCCGTGACCGCGCTGTCCACGCCGCCGGACATGCCCACGATGACCCTCGCCATGCCGGCTTACCGGTTCTCCGGCCCGGCGTCGACCGCGATTTCGTCGACCGCGATCTCGTCGCCGACGTGCAGCGTGCCGCCGTGCAGCACACGGGCGAATACGCCCTCCCTCGGCATGATGCAGTCGCCCGTCGCCTGTCGGATGGCGCAGTGCGCGTGGCACTCCTTGCCGATCTGCGTGATCTCGAGCAGCACCTCCCCCGCCCGCAGCCGGGTGCCGACCGGGAGCGTGCGCAGGTGAAACCCCTCGACAATCAGATTCTCCCCGAACGCCCCGAACGCCACGTTGACGCCGCGTGCGCGAAACGCCTCGATCTGCTCGAGACCCAGCAGGCTCACCTGCCTGTGCCACGTCCCGGCGTGGGCGTCGCCGTCAAGACCCCAGCTCTCGATCACATCAACCGCCGGGATCGTGTGCTTGGCCGTGCCCTTTTCCTCGCTGACGCATATGCCGTGTATGGTTCCCATCGCCTGTATCGTTCATCCTTTCCGTCTCGTGTTGACACCGCTTTTCGTCTTGTGCCGACGCTATTTCACACCATTTCAGTAGGTTTACGACGCATTATAGCCCATCTCCGCCGGAAATACAAGCCGGTCGCTGACAAAAGTCAAATGCCGCAAAACGCTTGACGGGATGCCCCGTATCGCGGTACAATCGTCATACATTATTTGTAAGGAGGAACCGATATGAAAAAAGCAATCGCCATCCTTCTGTCCGTGCTCGTGTGCATGGGCACGGCGGCCTACGCAAGCGCCGGGCTTGCCAATCCGTGGACCGAGGCGTCCTCGCAGGAGATCGCGGCGGCAACCGGCCTCGCGCTCGTGATCCCCGACGGCGCGGACGCGGTGTGCAGCTACATGGACGGCATGGCGCAGGCGGCGTGGACGGCGGACGGCGTGGACATCGTCGAACGCGTCAGTCCCGCCGACGCCGCCCCCGCGATGGACAGCGAGACCCTGACCGCCCTCTCCGGCGTGTACTTCGCCGGCGCGACGGACTCGAAGGAGCTTGTCGTCGGCGGGCGCTGCCCGGGGTATATGGAGTTTGTCTGGGGTTCTTACGGCGCGATCATGTGGTATGACGAGGCGCTCGGCGTCGTCTATACACTGTCGCTCGATCCCGTCTCCGACCCGAAGGAGATGGGCGACCTCGCCGACACGATCACCCCGCTCGAGAGCGGCGAGGGCGAGACGAGCATGCTCGTGTACGACGGCTGCGCCATCGCCCACGATCTCACCGCCGTGCCCGTCGATGAGATCGAAAACGAGAAGGACTTCCTCTGGAAGGTCGTCGACGGCTACGGCATCACCTACACCGACGACGAGGGCGTCATCTGGGGCATCTACCGCGCCGGCGAGGCCGGTGTGTTCGAGATCGTCGTATCCTCGGAGGAGACCTCCAGCCCGTGGGCGGTCGGCGATCAGATCTGGGTCGGCGGCTCGAAGCTCGTGGAGCTGTGCGTCGAGGACGGCCGTCTGACGCACGTTCTGACGGACGAGCTTGTCAGCGGCCCGGCCTATGACGTGACGATCGTGAACACCGCCGGGGCCGCCTCCGGCGAGGCGTCCGGGGAAGCGTCCGGCGAAGGCTCCGGGGAAGCGTCCGGCGAGAACGTCGTCACGTTCAACACGATCAACCCGTTTGCCGGTGAGATCACGGTCATCGTGACCTACACGGGCGACGCGGAAAGCGGCGTCACGCTTGTCAGCGTCGTCGATCCCGAGCTTGGCGAGGACATCCTCCCGGTGCAGAGCGAGGACACCGTGCAGGGACTCATCGCCCAGGTGCTCGAGCTGATCGGATAAACGGATACTCACGAAAGCGGTCAGGGCCTCGGCCCCGGCCGCTTTTTTCATGCCGCCCGATACGGGGCGTCACGATACGGGGTATCACAAATGTGCTCACTTGATTCCCGGGGCGGATATGGTATAATCGTTTCGGAACAATCGGAACAAAATCCGACACGGGGAGGTGACAGTGTGGAGCGGAACAATCCGTCGGCGTCATACGGCTATACGGTCGTGCTGGAGACGCCGGCATCGTCCGATTCGGGCGGCGGCTATCATGACACCTCCCTCCCCCCGGCCGGAAAACCGTATCCCCCCGCCCCTGGGACGGTGCGGGTGCCGCAGCCGGCGCCGACGCCGGAGCGGATATCGCGGCTGCTCGGTATGTTTGACTATCGCTCCAATCCATCGGATGCGGCGGCAGCGGCTGGGTTTCTGCGGCAGGCCCGATTCATGGAGGACTACGAGGACAACGCCCCGTGGCCGGGCGGCCTGTTCTGCTACTACCCCACCTATCAGGAGATGACCGTCGCGCAGCTTCGCGGCTACTTCTCGTGGCGTGCCGACGTCCGGCGCGGCATCTACCGTCCCATATCGACCTCGGCGGCTTACGTCTACATCTACGAGCTGTTAAACGGCGTCGGGGCCTCGTCACCCGGGGACGTTATCCGGAAAATGCAGTCGTTCGAGGCCGGATACATCGACATCGGCTTCGGCGATACGCGGATGCGGCAAAATCTGCGGCGGTGGATGTTTGAGTTTACCGTAATCAACGATCTGCCCCCGGAGCTTGCGCGTTCCTGCGCCAATCCGGCGCTGCTGCGGGCGGACGAGGCACTGGCGGCGCTGCGGTATCCGGCCGAGCACACGGACGAGGCGGTCTTCTCCGCGTTGTGTCTGTACGGCGGGCAGAAGCTCTCAAAGTCGCCGGTTCTCGAGGCCGACGCGGTGCGCGGAATGCGTCTTTTCGGCGATACATGGCGAAACGCCGCGGCGCGGTACCGGTACCGGGACAAGGGCCTTTTTACGCTGTGCTTCGGCACACGATACGCCCGTGCGTGGCATCCCCTGGGCAACGCGGTGTATGCCGCGAAAAACGGAGAGCCGGATCGGGACTTCAAGCTAAGCGAGACCCGTACCTATCGCTGCCGGGAC
>CAJOFW010000036.1:9464-10327 GCA_905234005.1 uncultured Oscillospiraceae bacterium | reverse complement strand
GGGGGCGGCCTCGCGGAGCGCCGGCTCCAGCGCACGGGAGCCGATGACGTCGCCAAAAATCACACAGTACATGAAAGACACCCCTGTTTCGGGAGATGCGTACAGTATACACCGGCCGGGGACGTATTGCAAGAATTAACCGAAAAAGGTGAATCGGCGATGTGATTAACCCAAAAAGGTGAATCCGCGCAGCGATTAACCGAAAAAGGTGAATCTGTGCCGCGATTAACCCAAAAAGGTGAATCCATACGGCGGCGTGTCCTGCCGGGCGCGTCGGCGGGGACGATAACGCCGCTTCGCCGTCAGCGGTCGGCGCGGATGAGCATCCGCAGCGCCTCGACCGCGGCGCGGATGCCGGGGGTCGTGTCGAAGGAGTCCGGCTCGTCGGTGATGCCGGCGGCCTTGCGCTCCTGGTTCCATACGACGTTCATGACCGCGCCGCAGCGGACGCCCCGGGAGGCGGCGACCGTATAGAGCGCGGCGGATTCCATCTCGCTGCCGAGCACGCCGAGCCGCTTCCACGCCGCCCACTTCTGTATAAGCCCTGCCGAGACCGGCATGCGCCCGGGATTGTGCTGGCCGTAGAACGAGTCCTTGCACTGGACGACGCCGGTGTGATACGTAAGCCCCAGCTTGTCCGCCGACGCGACGAGGGCGAGGGTCACGTCGAAATCGGCGACGGCGGGAAATTCGAGCGGCGCGTATTCCCGGCTCGTGCCCTCCATGCGCACGGCCCCGGTCACGACAATCACGTCGCCGCTTCTGACCTTCCGATCGATGCCGCCGCAGGTGCCGACGCGGATGAACGTGTCCGCGCCGATGTTCACAAGCTCCTCCATCGCGATGGCCGCCGACGGCCCGCC
>CAJOFW010000036.1:0-9438 GCA_905234005.1 uncultured Oscillospiraceae bacterium | reverse complement strand
CGTGAATTCACGGTTCCGGGCCACGAGCCGGGGCGACTCGAAAAACGAGGCGATGGCCTCGCAGCGGCCGGGATCGCCGGGCAGCAGGCAGTACCGCCCGACGTCGCCGGGCCTGCAGGCGATGTGATATTGCAGCGTTTCGTTCATGCTTCAGGACTCCTTTTCTGATAATGTCATGCATGTATTATACACTATATAAATTAGGCTGTATACTACTGTACACCATGGCCGGGACGGTGCGCAAAACGCGCCTTCGGGCGAGGCCGAAGGCGCGTTTTGCGGCGTGTATTACACGGCGTTCTTGCCGAGGGTGAACGCTTTTTTGTTCATTTCGAGGAATTTCGCGGGGACGTTTGCCTCGATGGATTCCATCCACGCCTCCTCGGGGATGTCGAAGTAGTGGGACAGGCGGCCGAGCAGGACGATGTTGACGGCCTTGACGGAGCCGGCCTCCTCCGCGATGCGGAGGCAGTCGAGGGCGTCGACCTTCGCGCCGGCGGCGCGGATCTTTTCGACGAGGTTTTCGGGGTACTGCGCCGCGCCGGTGATGACGGGCATCGGGTCGCTGCTGGGTGTTTGTGACGATCTGGCCGTTCGGACGCAGGCAGCCGATCCACCGCGCCGCCTCAAGCAGCTCGAACGAGACGATGAAATCGGCCTCGCCGGCGTCGATGACGGGGGAGTAGACCCGGTCGCCGTAGCGGACGTAGGTGACGACGCTGCCGCCGCGCTGGCTCATGCCGTGCACCTCGGAGACCTTTACGTCGTAGCCCTGGCTGAGGAGCAGGTGGCCGAGGATCTTGCTGGCGAGCAGCGAGCCCTGGCCGCCGACGCCGACGATCATGATGTTTTTCGTTTCCACGGCTTACGCCTCCTTCCCGGTGGAGTGGAACGCGTCCTTCGGGCAGAGCTGCGAGCAGATGCCGCAGCCGACGCAAAGCGTCGCGTCCACACGGGCCTTGCCGTCCCGGATCGAGATCGCGGGGCAGCCGATGCGCATACAGCTCTTGCAGCCGATGCACTTGTCGGGCTCGACCGCGAGCGGGGCCTTGTGCTTCACATACTTGAGCAGGGCGCACGGGCGGCGGGAGATGATGACGGACGGCTCGGGCGCGGCCAGCTCCTCCTTGAGGACCTTATCGCACGCGGAGAGATCGTACGGGTCGACGACGCGGATGCGCGCAAAGCCCATGGCGCGGCAGAGCGCCTCGAGGTCGATCTTCCCGGCGGGGTCGCCCTTGATGTTGTAGCCCGTCGTCGGGTTCTGCTGGTGGCCGGTCATGCCGGTGATGGAGTTGTCGAGGATGATGACCGTCGAGACGGACTGGTTGTAGGCGATGTTCGCAAGACCGGTCATGCCGGAGTGCATGAACGTCGAGTCGCCGATGACCGCGACGGCCTTCTTGTCGTTGTCCGCGCCGAGGGCCTTGTTGAAGCCGTGGACGGCGCTGATGGAGGCGCCCATGCAGAGCGTCATTTCCATCGCGGCGAGCGGCGCGACGGCGCCGAGCGTGTAGCAGCCGATGTCGCCGAGGACGGTGCATTTGTTCCTGTTGAGCGTGTAGAAAAGGCCGCGGTGCGGGCAGCCGGCGCACATGACCGGCGGACGCACGGGCACGGTCTCGCCGAGCGAGAGACCGGCGGGGACGTCCTTTCCCAGCGCCTTCGCGACGAGGTTCTGCGAAAACTCGCCCTCCAGCGGCAGGATGTCCTTGCCGGAGACCTCGAGGCCGAGCCTGCGGACGTGCTCCTCGATGATCGGGTCAAGCTCCTCCACGACGACGAGCCGGTCGACCTTCGCGGCGAAATCACGGATGAGCTTCTCGGGCAGGGGGTTCACCATGCCGAGCTTCAGAACGGAAACGTCGTCGCCCATGACCTCCCGGACGTACTGGTACGACGTGGAGGAGGTGATGATACCGAGCGCTGTGCCGCCCATCTCCACACGGTTGAGGGGCGCCGTCTCCGCGTATTCGCGCAGGGCGGCGGTGCGGGCCTCCACGATGGGATGGCGGCGGATGGCGTTTGCCGGCATCATGACGTATTTGGCTATGTTTTTCTCGTATTCCTTCACCGGCACCGTGCGCTCGCCGGTCTCCACGACGGACTGGGAGTGGGCGACGCGGGTGCACATCTTGATGATGACCGGCGTGTCAAACCGCTCCGACAGCTCGAACGCGAGCTTTGTGAACGCCAGCGCCTCGGCGGAGTCGGACGGCTCGAGCATCGGCACCTTCGACGCGATCGCGTGGTGACGGGAATCCTGCTCGTTCTGCGAGGAATGCATACCGGCGTCGTCCGCCACGACGATCACGAGACCGGCGTTGACGCCCGTGTAGGACATCGTATAGAGGGGGTCGGCGGCCACGTTCAGACCGACGTGCTTCATGCCGCAGAACGACCGGCGTCCGGCGAGGCTCGCGCCGAAGGCGGCCTCCATGGCGACCTTCTCGTTGGGCGCCCATTCGCAGTAGATTTCATCGTACAGTGCGGCCTCCTCCGTGACCTCGGTGCTCGGGGTGCCCGGATAGCTCGATACGAAGCAGACGCCGGCTTCGTACAGGCCGCGGGCAACGGCCTTGTTGCCCAGCATTAGCTCTTTCGTCTTGCGTCACTCCTTTCAGATTTCCTGAACGCAGTTATTATAACGTATAATATCCGGGATTGCAATTGAATTTTGAAAAACGTCGGTTCCGGATGAATATTCCTGCTTGTTTAGTTAATAACCATGCATATTCAGGCCAAATGCCGGGATAATTTCAAATTTATTCACAAAACATATGAATAACCCCTTGCAAATCCAGAAGCGCGGCTTTACAATATTGAATCGTTACCGATTGAATCGTTACCGGCAAACAGCACATGATACCAAGCGAGGCACAACCTATGAAACGTATCTTCATCGACGGCAGCGCCGGCACGACCGGCCTGCGCATTCGCGAGCGTCTGGCTGCGCGGGAGGATATCGCCCTCGTCACCCTCGAGGGCGACAGCCGAAAGGATCCGGCGGCGCGGCGCGATATGCTCAACGCCGGCTGCGACATCGCCTTTCTCTGCCTGCCGGACGACGCGGCACGCGAGGCCGTCGCGATGCTCGAGAATCCCCGCGTCGTCGTGCTCGATACCTCGACCGCGCACCGCACCGATCCCCGGTTTGTCTACGGCTTTCCGGAGCTGAACGCGTCCCTGCGCCGCGCCGTCCCGGACGCGAAGCGCATCGCGGTGCCCGGCTGTCACGCCAGCGGCTTCATCGCGCTGGTGTACCCGCTCGTGGAGGCGGGGCTTATCTCAAACGGCACGCCTCTGACGTGCTTCTCCCTGACCGGCTACAGCGGCGGCGGCAAGAAGATGATCGGCGAATACGAGGCCGACGAGCCGAACCCGCTCTATGCCGGCCCCCGGCAGTACGGCCTTACGCAGAACCACAAGCACCTGCGTGAGATGGTCTATCTGACCGGCCTTACGACAAAGCCCGTGTTCTGCCCGATCGTGGCGGATTTCTACAGCGGCATGGAGGTCACCGTACCCCTGTTCGCCGCCGATCTGCGCGGCACCGTGGACGATATCCGGGCGGTCTACGCGCAGAAATACACAGGCCCCATCGTCCGCTACGCGGAGAATACCGATGAAAACGGCTTTATGTCCGCGGCGGCGTTTACAGGTCTCGACAGCATGGAGATCACCGTCGCCGGCAGCGACGAGCGCATACTGCTCGTGGCCCGGTACGACAACCTCGGCAAGGGCGCGTCCGGCGCGGCGGTGGAATGTCTGAATCTCGTGCTCGGCGTCGACGAGACGACGGGCCTTGCCCTGTAAAGAAGGAAGGAACATACGATATGTCTATCAGCATCATTCCCGGCGGCGTGACGGCCGCGAAGGGCTTCACCGCCGGCGGCATCCACTGCGGCGTGCGCAAAAACCGCGCCAAGCGCGATCTTGCCATGATCGTGAGCGAAAAGCGCGCGGCGGCGGCCGCCGTCTATACGACGAACCTCGTAAAAGGCGCGTCCATCACGGTCACAAAGCGCAACATCGCCGACGGCTACGCCCAGGCGGTCATATGCAACAGCGGCAACGCGAACACCTGCAACGCCGACGGCGTGGAGGTGTCCGAAAAGATGTGCGCCCTCGCGGGCGAAGCGCTCGGCATCCCGGCGGAGGATGTGATCGTCGCCTCCACCGGCGTGATCGGCCAGAGGCTCGATATCACCCCGATCGCGGCGGGCATCCCGTCGCTTGTCGCGTCGCTGGGCGACCACTCCGAGGAGACGGCCGAGGCCATCATGACGACGGACACCGTCCTCAAGCAGCTCGCCGTGTCGTTTGACGTCGGCGGCGTGACGTGCCGCATGGGCGGCATCGCGAAGGGCTCCGGCATGATCCACCCGAACATGGCGACGATGCTCGTGTTCATCACGACCGACTGCGCCATCGCCCCGGCCATGCTGCAGAAGGCGCTCTCGCAGGACGTGAAGACGACGTTCAACATGGTCTCCGTGGACGGCGACACCTCGACGAACGACATGGTGTCCGTGCTCGCGAACGGCATGGCCGGCAACGCGGTCATCGACGCGGAGGGGGAGGCGTTCGACGCGTTCGCGAAGGCGCTGAACACGGTGACGGTGCAGCTCTGCCGCTCGATCGCCGCCGACGGCGAGGGCGCGACGAAGCTGCTCGAATGCCGCGTCACCGGCGCGAAGGACGAGCTTGCCGCGAAGACAGCCGCGAAGAGCGTCGTATGCTCGAGCCTCACGAAGGCCGCGATGTTCGGCGCGGACGCGAACTGGGGCCGCGTGCTCTGCGCCATCGGCTACAGCGGCGCGGACGTGGACGTGACGAGGACGGATGTGAAATTCGTCTCCGCCGCCGGCGAGGTCGTCGTGTGCGAAAACGGCGCGGGCGTCGACTTCTCGGAGGAGCTTGCGAAGAAGGTTCTGTCCGAGAGCGAGATCGACATCGTCGTGGCGTTCCACGAGGGCGACGGCGCCGCCGTCGCGTGGGGCTGCGACCTCACATACGACTACGTAAAAATCAACGGCGATTACCGCACCTGATGCGATCCCGGCCCAAACAGCGGCCGGAACAGGCGTCGGGACGGGAGTCGGTACAGATAACATAACAGAACAGACATCGGGACAAAATACGAGCTATGATAGATTTTCAGACAGCGGCGGAACGGGCGCAGATCCTCACGGACGCGATGTCGTATATCCGCAAATACAAGGACAAGATCATCGTCATCAAATACGGCGGCAACGCGATGGTGAGCGAGGAGCTGAAGAACCAGGTCATGGAGGACGTGGCCCTGCTGCACACGGTCGGCGTTCGCGTGGTGCTGCTCCACGGCGGCGGGCCGGAGATCAACGCGATGCTCAAGCGTCTCGGCAAGGAGGCGAAGTTCATCGACGGTCTGCGTGTCACGGACGAGGAGACGGTCGAGGTCGTGCAGATGGTTCTCTCCGGCAAGGTCAACAAGAGCCTTGTGAACCTCCTGCAGCAGAAGGGCGTGAAGGCCGTCGGCCTGTCCGGCGTGGACGGGCGCATGATCGAGGCGGTCACGAAGGACCCGAACCTCGGCTACGTCGGCCGCATCACGTCCGTGAACGTCGACATCATCCGCGACGTGATGGACGCGGGCTATGTGCCCGTCATCTCCACGGTCGCCTGCGACGAGGAGGGCGGCGTCTACAACATCAACGCCGACACCGCCGCCGCCTACATCGCGGGCGAGATCGGCGCGGAGCGGCTGTTTATGATGACCGACATCGCCGGCATCCTCCGCGACCCGAACGACCCGGATTCGCTGATCCCCGCGCTCGATATCGAGGAGGCGGTGGAGCTGTTCCGGCAGGGCGTCATATCCGGCGGCATGATCCCGAAGGTGGACTGCTGCATCGACGCCATCCACCGGGGCGTAGGCCGCGTCATCATCATGGACGGCCGCGTGAATCACTCGATCCTGCTCGAAATCCTCACAAACGAGGGCGCGGGCACGATGGTAATGGAAAAGAAGGAGCCTGATACAATATGAACACCATGACCACAAAGCAGCTTGACGACGCCTACGTCGCCCACACGTACAACCGCTTCCCGATCGAGATCGTCTCGGGCAGGGGCAGCCTTCTGTACGACGAGACCGGCAGGGAATACATCGACCTCGGCACCGGCATCGCCGTGAACATCTTCGGCATGGCGGACGACGAGTGGATTGCCGCCGTGACGGCGCAGCTCGGAAAATTCCAGCACACGTCGAACCTCTACTACTCCGCCCCGTGCGCAAACCTCGCCGCGATGCTGTGCGAGGCGACGGGCATGAAGCGCGTATTCTTCGCGAACTCCGGCGCGGAGGCGAACGAGTGCGCGATCAAGGCCGCGAGAAAGCACGGCGAGGACACGAAAGGCCCCGACTGCTGCAACATCATCACGCTCCGCAACAGCTTCCACGGCCGCACGCTCGCGACGCTGGCGGCGACGGGGCAGGATGTGTTCCACGAGAAATTCACCCCGGTCACGCCGGGCTTCCTGTACGCCGATACGACCGACCCCGCCTCGCTCGAGGCGCTCGCGCGTGACAACGAGGTCGCCGCGATCATGTTCGAGGCCGTGCAGGGCGAGGGCGGCGTGCTGCCGCTTCCGGACGATTTCGTCGCCGAGATGAAGCGTGTGGCGAAGAAATACGACCTTCTCCTCATCGCGGACGAGGTGCAGCTCGGCAACGGCCGCAGCGGGGCGCTCTACGGCTATATGAACCTCGGCCTTGAGCCGGACATCGTCACGACCGCGAAGGGAATCGGCGGCGGCCTGCCCCTCGGCGTGTGCATGCTCGGCGAACGCGTGCAGGACGTGTTCGGCCCCGGCGACCACGGCTCCACCTTCGGCGGCAACCCCGTCGCCTGCGCCGGCGCCGTGAATATCCTCTCCCGGCTGACGGACGACGTGCTCGCGGGCGTGCGTGAGCGCTCGAAAATGATCTTCGACGGACTGACCGGCGCGCCGGGCATAAAGAGCGTCACGGGCATGGGCCTCATGATCGGCGTGGAGACCGAAAAGCCCGCCGCCGACATCGTCGCCGCCTGCCGCGAAAACGGCGTCCTCGTCCTCACCGCGAAGACGAAGCTCCGTCTTCTGCCCGCGCTGAACATCCCCCTCGACCGGCTCGAAAAGGCGCTCGAGGTCATCCGCCAGGCGTGCCGGACAGAATAAAGCGAAAACGAAAAACCGGGCCGCTCCGAACGCGTCAGAGCGGCCCGCTTTTTCGCGGCGATACTTTTTCCCAAAAGAAAAAGTATCAAAAAGAACCTTGTATTCGCATCGAAAAGACAGCGTTTCCAAGGCTTTGTGCCCGGTAACGAAACAAAGCCTTTCATTTGAGAACAGTAAAAAATGAGGCGGTGAACACCGCCTCATTTATCACCCGCCCTGCCGTGGGGACCCGGTATGCAACCTGCACGACTCGGCAGGTGGGTCGCCTCATGGCTGCTTCCGTGCTTCCAACGTCCGGCAAACGCCGGGAGGCCTGCGCTCCACAGCCGTATATGGCATCCCTTATTAGAAATGTGGGTCCAACCGAGCCCTTTGACCACGAACAGGGCAGGCTTTGATTCAGTATATGCCGCGAATGGCCGGAGATTTCTCATACTTTTTCCCCAAAGAAAAAGTATCAAAAAGAACTTTGCATTCGCTTCGAAAC
The DNA here is from genome assembly GCA_905234005.1 of uncultured Oscillospiraceae bacterium. Taxonomy (GTDB): domain Bacteria; phylum Bacillota; class Clostridia; order Oscillospirales; family Oscillospiraceae; genus CAJOIG01. The sequence continues at coordinate 1,748 of CAJOFW010000036.1, read as the reverse complement.
GGCAGCGTTTCCAAGGCTTTGCGCCCGGTAACGAGACGAAGCTTTTAATCGGGGAACAGTATCAGCCGTCGTCCTCCTCGTCGAAGATTTCGGACATATAGTATTCGTAGACAGCCTGCAGCTCGTGCTCGTCGTCCACGTCCTCGAGCTGATCCTCGCCGTCGACCGTCACGACGCGGAGAATGATGAGACCGTAGTCGGGGTCGTCCTCGTCCATGTCGGCGGGCAGGAAGACCATGTACTCCCGGCCCTCGTGCTCGATGGTATCGATGTACTCAAGCTCGATGCTGTTGCCCTCGTCGTCCTGGAGGGTGATGTAGCTGGCGCCGGTATCCTCGTCCATGTCGTACCTCCGCTGGTTTGTTTTCTGTATGGCCTATTGTAGCACCATACGCGCTCTTTCGCAAGTAAAATTTGCCGCTTCCACGATTTTCCATGATTTTCCACTGCGGAGCGGCATTTCAGCGGCGTTTCGTCTGCGCCGTGCCTTACGAGCTGTAATCCTCCAGAAGGCGCAGCACGGCGCCGTAGTCCGATACGGTGACGCCGGCGGCAAGCTCCGCCCGATCGCCGAGCGGCAGGTCGCGGACGCGGATGTCCGTCACCGTGGCCGGGCCTGCGTCGCCGCCGGGGAACCACACGGCGATGTAGCCGTCGTAATCCCGGAGCATATACCCCTCCGCCGCCGCCGAGACGGGCAGCACGCCGAGACTGCCCATGACCGCCGTCAGGCTGAGCGCCGCCAGCAGAATGAGCAGCATACAGAGCGCGATCTTGATTCTGAGCTTCATATCCATCCCTCCGAAGCGGTTTCAGTATGCCCCGGTCGGGTGGATTCCATTCATGCGGCAAATGCCGATTGCGAACAGCCTGTCAGAGGATGCCGAGCAGGCTGTTGTAGCGGTACAGGATCGTGACGAGCTGGTAGCGGGTGCAGTTGGCGTTCGGGGAGAATCTGCCGCCGCCCGTGCCCTTGACGATGCCGTTTTCATACGCCCACAGGATCGCCTGATAATACGCGCTGCTCTCCTTCACGTCGGAGAACGGGCTCTTCGCATCGCCCACGGCGGGACGGCCCGCCATGCGGTAGAGCATGAGCACGATCTGCCCGCGTGTCACGGTGCCGGACGGGGAGAACGTCGTTTCGCCGGTGCCCCGGACGACGCCCTCGTTGTACGCCCACAGGACGGCGCGCCAGTACGAATCCGTGTGCGCCACGTCCGTGAACGGGCTGGACAGCCCGAGCGTGGAGGGGCGGCCGATGAGACGGTAGAGCATCAGCGCGAACTGCCCGCGTGTGCAAGGGTCGGACGGGGAGAACGTCTGCGAGCTTGTTCCGGATACGATCCGGTTGTTGTACGCCCAGCGCAGCGCCGGGATGTAGCTCGCGTTTGACGCGACGTCGGTAAACGGCGACCAGGCGACGGATACGCTCTCGCTGAATATGCCCCAGCCGTCCCGCCGCGTATAGGCGCGGACGCGGTAGGAGTACGACGCCATCGACACCGTCCCGTCCGTGAAGCCGGGGTCGCCGGTCGTGCCGACGATGCGCCATACGCCGTCCTCGTCCCGGCGTTCGACCTGGTATTCCTCCGCGCCGGGCACGGCGTCCCAGGTCAGGCATACGCCCGAGGGCAGATTCGACGCGCCGGTGATTGCCGGGATCATCTCCTCGCGTAAGTCCTCATACGTCGTCTCGATGTCGTAGGTGACCGGGACGACAGCCTCGCCGTCCGCCGCCGCCGTCG
>CAJOFW010000035.1:5981-34900 GCA_905234005.1 uncultured Oscillospiraceae bacterium | reverse complement strand
CTCGGCGGCGACGCCGTCATCCACTGGCCGAACGACGTGCTGTCCGGCGGGGAGCGTGTCTGCGCCGTGACCTGCCGTGCGGCCGGGGAGACCCTGCTCTTCGGCTACGAGCTGCCGCTTTGCGCCGTCGCCGACGCGGAAAAGCTCATCGCCGACACGGCCCATGCGGCGGCGGACGCCCTCGCGGGCTATCCCGACAACCGGCCCGCGCTGATTCAGGCGTACTGCAATCGGTGCGAGACGGTCATGAAATTCGTCGACACGGTCTATCGCGGGATGCCGACCTACGGCTTCGCCTTCGCCGTCGACAAGCACGGCGGCCTGATGGTCATGACGCAGGTATCCCGCACCGTCGTCACGGTCTACGGCGGCAAGGCCGAGATCGTGAAGGACGACGATTGAACCCTTCTGTTGGAGAAAAGGTTCAGTACAACACCGTTTAACAGGGGTGTGCGGTGCTGCCTCAGGTATCCTCAGACGTGAGGCGGTTTTTGAGGACGCCCCACCATTCGAGGACGCGAAAGCGCAGCTCGTATGCCGGCGTCTGCTGCGTGATCAGCGCCGCGTCGCCGTCGTCGAGGGACAAAAACGCGTCGCTGGCGTCCTCGGCCAGCGCCTCGGTGCAGAGCGGGGGGAAGACGACGCACCACCAGTTGTGTCCCTCGCCCGCGCCGAGCACGACGCGGAGGGACAGATACCTGCCCGCCGGGAGGGCGAAGCCGTCGTATGCCCGCGTCGGATAGTATTCCTCGCCGAGCGTGACGCGGACGCCGTCGGCCTCGAGCGCGGGGATGGCCGCCTCGATGACCCGCGCCGCCTCGCCGCGTGACGTACACCCGGCAAGCAGCGGCGTGAGCGTATCGAGGACGCGGTCGCGTGCGGTGAGCTTCGCCGCCTGATCGGCCTCGCTGTCGGAGTTTGCGATCACGTGCAGACGAATCACGCCGTCCGCGAGCGACGCCTGCCGCCTGTCTGCCCACACCGCCGCGCCGAGCGTGACCGCGAGCGCCAGAAGCAGCGCGATCTCCCACGGCCGCAGCCGCTGATTTCGCCGCGGATTGTTATGTTTCAATGTATCACCGCCAAAATCGGATGTCTGTCTGTATTTTCGGCGGACGTCCGGAATTTTATACATTTATACATAATCGGAAAAAATATGGAGATACTGTATCACGACGACCGCGTCGTCGTATGCGTAAAGCCGGCCGGGGTGCTCTCGACCGACGAGCCGGGCGGGATGCCGGCGCTGCTGCGCGAGGCGCTGGGCGGCGATATCCGGGGCGTGCACCGGCTCGACCGGGTCACCGGCGGCGTCATGGTGTACGCGAGAACACGCCGCGCCGCGTCCGACCTGGGGGCGCAGATGCGTTCCGGACGGTTCCGAAAGCGCTATCTCGCCGTCGTCCACGGCGCGCCGTCGCCGGCGGCGGGGCAGATGACGGACTGGCTTTTGCGCGACCGCGCCGCCCGTGTCACACGCGCAGTACCCGAGGGCACGCCGTGCGCGCAGTACGCCGCGCTGTCCTATGATACGCGTGGGACGGCGGGGCCGCTCTCGCTCGTGGAGATCGAGCTGCGCACCGGACGCACGCACCAGATACGCTGCCAGCTTTCGAGCCGCGGTCTGCCGCTGGCCGGCGACCGCAAATACGGCGGAGGAGAGGACGGCTGCGCCCTCGCCCTGTGGTCGTTCGCCCTCGCGTTCGATCACCCCCGCACCGGGGAGCGCATGGCGTTCACAAGACCCCCCGACCGCCTCCCGCCGTGGGATTTATTTCATACTTCAAAAAGAACTTTATATTCGCTCGAAAAGGCAGCAATTCCAAGGCTTTGCGCCCGGTAACGAAACGGAGCTTTTCATTTGAGAACAGTATCAAATGGAAGAATTATCGTAAACCAGAGGCAAAAGCCGCATAACAGGCCGCGCACATGATGATACTACATACGTCATCATGTGCGCGGTCAAATTATTTCAAAAGACGGTTGACAAAATGTTGGAAGTGGTGTAACATAATCTTAAAGATTAGATATGGAAGCAAGTAAAACCTGTCATATGCGGTGCCTGACAAAAGGAGCTGAACGGCATGAACATCACCGTGTTTGGAGATTCGATTCTGAAGGGTATCCTTCTGGAGGACGGGAAGTACACGATCAACCATGAGTGGGAGCGCCGCTTCGCGGAGGACTACGGGGCGACGCTGGTGAACCGCTCACGCTTCGGCTGCACGATCCGCAAGGCCATCGCCGCGATTCGCCGGGACAGCGCCCGCCGGTTCGACGAGGCGGAGACGGTCGTCCTCGAGTTCGGCGGCAACGACTGCGACTACAACTGGGCGGAGGTCGCCGCCGCGCCCGACCGGTTCCACGACTGCAAGACGCCGCCGGAGGAGTTCATGCGCACCTATCGCGAGGCCGTCGCGCTCGTTCGGGCGAGCGGGCGCGAGCCGGTCATCCTGACGCTGCCGCCGATTCATTCCGAGCGGTATCTGCGGTTCATCTGCCGGGACGGGCTTGACCGGGACAGCATCCTCGCCTGGCTCGGGGATGTGGACGCGATCTTCCGCTGGCAGGAGAAGTATTCCCGCATGGCCGCCCGTGTGGCCCGGGAGGAGAACGTGCGGCTCATCGACCTGCGCGGGGCGTTCCTGCGTGACGGCCGGGGGCTTGGGGAGCTTCTGTGCGCGGACGGCATCCACCCCTCCCGCAGCGGCCAGGGGCTGATATTCCGGACGCTGTGCGAGAGCGTGGCATGATACTTTTTCCCCAAAGAAAAAGTATCAAAAAGAACTTTGTATTCGCTTTGAAAAGTCTGCGTTTCCAAGGCTTTGCGCCCGGTAACACAACGAATCTTTGAATTAGAGAACAGTATGAAGCGTTCTTTCGGGAAACGGATACAAATACGGCGCGGGGAGTGCGGCTGCTCCCCGCGCCGTATTGCGTTCGCCGCTGTCGTCAGGGACTTGACAAGGATGATTCATTGTGATATCATAATGATATCAAATCAATACGACCGGAGGCTCTGACATGGAAAACAGGCACATCGAGGAGATCATCCTCACGAACAAAAAGAACGGCATGGCTGTGCTGCTGCTGTCGATCGCGCTGTATGCGCTCGCCGTCGCGGTCGTCATTTTCGCGAGCATCAGGCTGGAGAACGGCGCGCATGGCGCGGTGACGCTGCTCGTTATCGGCATCGTGTACCTCTGCGTCGGCTGGATCTTCTGGCCGGGACTCAAGGTGCTCAAGCCGCAGGAGGCGCTGGTGCTGACGCTGTTCGGCAAATACATCGGCACGCTCCGGGGCGAGGGCTTCTACTTCGTCCACCCCTTCTGCGCCGCCGTGAATCCCGCCGCCGGCACCGCGCCGAGCACCGGCAGCACAAACAGCGTATCGCGGATCCTCAGGGCGGCGACGGGCGTGCCCGGCGCGGCGGAGCGTGAGCAGACGCAGCGCTCAAAGCTCTCTCTCAAGGTCATGACGCTCGACAACAACAAGCAGAAGATCAACGACTGCCTCGGAAACCCCGTGGAGATCGGCATCGTCGTCATCTGGCGGATCGTGAACACCGCCCAGGCCGTGTTCAACGTCGACAACTACGTGGAGTTCCTCTCCATCCAGACAGACAGCGCCCTGCGGAACATCGTCCGCATGTACCCCTACGACGTCGCCCCGAACGTCGACACGACCGGCGACGGCGTGGCCGACGAGGGCAGTCTGCGCGGCTCGAGCGAGGCCGTCGCCGAGCGCATAAGGCAGGAGATCCAGTCGAAGGTGGACGTGGCCGGCCTGGAAATCCTCGAGGCACGTATCACCTACCTCGCCTACGCGCCGGAGATCGCGGCGGTCATGCTCCAGCGGCAGCAGGCCAGCGCCATCATCGACGCCCGCAAAATGATCGTCGACGGCGCGGTCGGCATGGTGGAAATGGCCCTCGAGCGCCTGAAGGCCAACGGCGTCGTGGAGCTTGACGAGGAACGCAAGGCCGCGATGGTATCGAATCTGCTCGTCGTGCTCTGCGGCAGCAAGGACGCGCAGCCGGTCGTCAATTCCGGCTCGCTGTACTGATGCGGCCGACTGTCGGCGCCGGCGTGTACGCGGGTTGATCCATGGCGGAGAAGAACGAAAAAAAGCAATTCGTCCTGCGCATATCCGGCAAGCTCTACAACGAGCTTGCCGCGTGGGCGGAGGACGACTTCCGCTCCGTGAACGGGCAGATCGAGTATCTGCTGACCGAGTGCGTGAAGCAGCGGAGGAAAAACGGCAGGTATACGCCGGAGGACATATAATATGACGGATGATCACATGACGGATGACAGCGTGACGAACGACTGCGTGACGAACGACTGCGTGACGGATAACACCATGCCGGACGGGAAACGGTTCCGGATTTTTATCCTCGTCGCCTTCGGCTTCGGGTGGCTTTTGCAGGCGCTCGGTATGCTGCTCGGCGGCGCGTGGTATCAGCTCTGCGTGCTGCTCTGTATGTTCGCGCCGCTTCTGGGCGTTGTCGTGTCGCACCGCGGCGTCGGCCGGGCGCGGACGGGCATCGGCTGGCAGCCGAACGTCGCGGGCCATGTGGGGCGCTGCCTTCTCGCGCTCTGGTGCCCGGCGGCGCTGACAGCCGCGGGGGCGGCGCTGTTTTTCGCTCTGTTTCCCGGGCGGTTTGACGGCGCGATGAGCGCGTATGCCGCGCAGCTCGAGGCGGCGGGATCGACCCTGCCGCCCACGGCTGTCGCCGCGATCTCGATCGCGCAGGCGGTGACATACGTCCCGTTTTTCAATATGCTCGCCGCCGTCGGCGAGGAATCGGGCTGGCGGGGATATATGACGCCGTACCTGACGCGGCGGCTCGGCCGGGGGTGGGGGCTTATCGTCTCCGGCGCGATCTGGGGCGCGTTTCACTGGCCGCTGATCGTCTTTGCCGGGTACGAGTACGGCACGGGCTACCCGCTGTTTCCGGTATCGGGCATGCTCGTCATGTGCGTGTCGTGTACGGCGATCGGCGTACTGCTGGCGTGGCTGTACGACCGGACGGGCAGCGTATGGGCGCCGTCCCTCGCCCACGGCGCCCTGAACGCCGTCGCGGGCGTCGGCATCCTGTTTCTCGCGCCGGGCGTGACGGCGCTGCTGCTCGGCCCCACGCCGCTGGGCCTCGTCGGCGGCATACCCGTCTACGCCCTCGCCGCGGTCGCGCTGGCAGGGGGGAGGAAAACGCGGGCATGACCGCGGGATGCGGTTTCAATATCATTTTTCATCCAGCGCTTTCCATATTTCAGTTGAACGCGCTGTCTGTAATCGGCCTGCGCCCCACGCGTCCCGGGAGGGGATGCGGGGGCGTTTGCCGCGTTTGTAACTATTGTGGGAACGCTCGGAATGGCTTGACGGGCTGGTTACAATATGTTACAATACGTATTTGATAACAGATCGAATGGGAAAAGGAGCCGTCATGGCCCGCAAACGGTTGAAAAAATCGAATAAACCCACACCGGACGCAAAGCCGGAGGAAAAGCCGGCGGAGGAGCCGGCCGAAAACGCCCCCGACGACGAGGAGGAAGACCTCAAATTCCGAATAGAGAGGACGCCGGAGGAGAGACGCGCCGCCCGCCGGGACGCGGTCGGGGCGGTGGTTTCGCTCGTCCTGACGCTGGTGCTCTTCGTCGCGTGCCTTCTCGTGTGGCACTTCCGCGAACGGTTTGAGCGGGACGCGATCGTCGTGTCCGACAGAGCCTCCGTCGCGAAGGAGGAGTACATCCTCGAATCCGGCGCGGGGCAGGTGTTCGCGCAGGCCGGGAGCGGCCTTGCCGCCGCCTCGACCTCGGGTCTTGAGCTTCTCGACGAGAACGCCGGTCTCGCGGCGAGCCGTCTGTTTCCGATGAATACGCCGGCCATCGCCGCCTGCGCCGAATTCGCCCTGTTCTACGACCTCGGCGGCACGAATATGGTCGTCGCCCGGTTCGACGGAACGACGCGTGAGCTGACCTGCGCCGGCGACATCATCTCCGCGACCGTCTCGCAGGGCGGCGTGATCGCCGTTACGACCGAGTGCACGGGCTATCGCGCCCTCGTCACCGTATACAACAGCGCGCTCGACCCGATCTACGAGTGGTATTCCTCGTCGGCGTGGGTCATGACCGCCGCCGTGTCCCCGGACGGGCGCTCCATGGCCGTGCTGGTCTACACCGCCGCCGGCAGCGAGGTTCGCTTCTTCAGCCTCACCAAAACCGAGCAGCAGGCGGAGCTTGTCGCCGAGGACACGCTGCTTCTCGACCTGCACTGGATCTCGGGCAGCCAGCTCTGCGCCTATTCCTCCGAGGCCGCGTGGTTTTTCAGCGCGAAGGGGGAGCTTGCGTCGATGTACAGCTTTGAGGGGCGGTATCTGTCCGCCTGTACGTTCGACAGCGCCGGCTGCGCCGTATTCGCGCTCAGCGACTACCGCTCCGGCACGACGGAGACGCTTGTCTCCCTCGACACCGCGGGCGCGGTGCTCGGCACGGCGGAGCTGCAGAGCGAGATCATCGCCCTGACCGCCAGCGGCGGCGAGGTGCTCGTACTGTGCCCGGACGCCGCCGTGCTGCTCAGCGGCTCGCTGATCGAGAAGGGGCGGCTGTACGGCGTCACCGGCTTCAAGTACGGCATTCTGCGCAGCCGCGGCGAGGCGCTGCTGATCTCCACGAACTACGCCGAGGTATATACCTTCGACAGCGCCGCATAATCATCGTTCACCACCAAAACACAGGAGGAAATCATTTCCATGGCCGTGACCGCAATCATAAATATCGTACTCGCCGCCGTCATCGTCATCTGCGCATGGCAGGGCTTCAAAAAGGGCATCATTATGGGGCTTGTCGGCGTCCTCGTCATCATCCTTTCGCTGTACGGCGCGCAGCTTCTGAGCGACACGTTCTCCTACGAGGTCATCCCGGTGCTGAAGCCGTTTGTCGGCGGCGTGCTCGACAGCCGGGTCGAGGACACGGCCTACGAGGTTTTAGGCTACGAGCCGAACGAGAACGGCGAATACATCGTCTCGTTCTCGCTGACCGATCTCATGGAGCGCCAGCCGGAGACGCGTGAGGCGATCTTCCTGCGCGTGTATCAGGATCTCGGCCTGTACGACAATCTCGCGGAGGAGCTTGCCCGCCGGGCCGTCGACTACGCGAACCAGAACGAGGCGGACGTCGTCACGGCGTGTACGATGGTGCTCTGTCAGGCCGCCACATGGTACGGCGGCACACTGCTCGCGTTCATACTGATCTACGCGATCCTGACCGTGATCGTGAACCTGCCGAATCTCAGCTTCCGCATCCCGTACATAGGCATCGTCAACGACCTGGGCGGTCTCGCCATCGGCGTGTACACAGGCTTTCTGTTCTGCGCGCTCATCGTGTGGCTGTTCCAGTTCGCCGGGCTTCTGATTACGGAGGATACGCTGTACTCCGCCGGCATCGCGGGCTATTTCCTCGACAAAAACATGCTCGCGCCCTACATCAGCTTCTGATTTACCGGGACGGGCCGGTATTATTATAGAGGGGATATTGCCAAAGGGCGTGCCCCGCTTCCATCGCGATTTTCCGTCCGCCGGCATCGCGGACAAATCAAAAGGAGTTTTTCATGCAGCCTACGTTATGCGCCCGCTGCCATAAGAACATGGCGGTGGTATTCATCACCAAGATAGAGAACAACAAGACAATCAACGAGGGCCTGTGCCTGTCCTGCGCCCGCGAGCTGCACATCAAGCCCGTGGACGACATCATCTCCCGGATGGGCCTGTCCGACGAGGATCTTGAGAGCCTCGCCGGTGAGATGACGAACGTCCTCGGCGGCGAGGGCGTGGAGAGCCTCATGGGCATCGAGCCGCCCGAGAACGACGAGGACGACGAGGACGATCAGGGCAAGACCGCGACCTTCCCGTTTCTGAACCGTCTGTTCGGCGGCCCGCAGGGGCAGGGAAACCAGAACGGCGGCGGCGGCAGCGGCGGCCCCGGCCCGTCCCCCGGCCCCGGCCCGTCCGCACCGGCGGGCGACCGGCGCGGCGGCAAGAAGAAGTTTTTGGAGAACTACTGCATCTCCCTGACCCGCCGGGCCAGGGACGGCGAGCTTGACCGCATGATCGGCCGCGAGGAGGAGCTGGAGCGCGTCATCCAGATCCTGAACCGCCGCCAGAAGAACAACCCCTGCCTGATCGGCGAGCCGGGCGTCGGCAAGACCGCCATCGCGGAGGGACTTGCCCAGCGCATCGCGTCCGACCAGGTGCCGTACAAGCTGCGGGACAAGGAGGTCTACCTCGTCGACCTGACGGCGCTTGTCGCCGGGACGCAGTTTCGCGGCCAGTTTGAGAGCCGCATGAAGGGCCTCATCGAGGAGGTCAAGAAGCAGGGGAATATCATCCTCGTCATCGACGAGGTGCACTCCATCGTCGGCGCGGGCGACGCCGAGGGCAGCATGAACGCCGCGAACATCCTCAAGCCCGCCCTGTCACGCGGCGAGATACAGGTCATCGGCGCGACGACGTTCGCCGAGTACCGCAAGCACATCGAAAAGGACGCCGCCCTTGAGCGCCGCTTCCAGCCCGTCACCGTGGCGGAGCCGTCGATCGAGGACAGCGTGGAGATACTGAAGGGCATCCGCAAATACTACGAGGACTTCCACGAGGTGGACATTTCCGACGAGATGTGCCGCATGGCGGTCACGCTGTCGGAGCGGTACATCACCGACCGCTATCTGCCCGACAAGGCCATCGACCTGCTTGACGAGGCGTGCTCCGACGTCGACCTCAAAAACGAGGACACGGCGCGCAGGCTCGAGCTGGAGAAGGAGACGGCCGACCTCGACAAGGAGCGCGAATATCTCCTGTCCCGGGAGACGGACAGCTACGAGCGCCTCGCGCAGATACGCAGCCGCCAGATGCAGATCGCCGACGAGCTGGCCGTCCTCCGCGCCAAGGGCCGCCCGGCCCTGACCGCCGGGAACCTCGCCCGCATCATCGAGCTGTGGACAAAAATCCCCGCCACAAACATCACCGAGGACGAGTTCGAGCGCCTCGGTGAGCTGAACGCCCGCCTCAAGGCGAACATCATCGGGCAGGACGAGGCCGTCGACGCCGTGTGCGCCGCGATCAAGCGCAGCCGCGTCGGCCTGCAGGCCAAGCGCAAGCCGTGCAGCTTCATCTTCGTCGGCAGCACCGGCGTCGGCAAGACGGAGCTTGTCAAGCAGCTCGCGATGGATCTGTTCCACGCGCCCGAGAGCCTCATTCGGCTCGATATGTCCGAGTTCATGGAGAAGTTCTCCGTATCGCGTATCATCGGCTCGCCCCCCGGCTACGTCGGCTACGACGAGGCCGGTCAGCTCACCGAGAAGATCCGCCGCCGCCCGTATTCGGTCGTCCTGTTCGACGAGATCGAGAAGGCGCACCCGGACGTGATGAACATCCTGCTGCAGATCCTCGACGAGGGCCGCATCACGGACGCGCAGGGCCGCACCGTGAACTTCGAGAACACCGTCATCATCATGACGACGAACGCCGGCTCCGACAAACGCGTCGGCGGCGTCGGCTTCAACCAGACCATCAGCGACATGGGCCGTGAGCGGGCGATGAAGGCGCTGCAGGAGTTTCTGCGGCCGGAGTTCATCAACCGCGTGGACGAGATCGTCTACTTCCTCCCGCTCTCGGAGGAGACGTTCCGCGCCATCGCCGATCTCATGCTCCGCCAGCTCCGCGACGTGATGACCGAGCGGAAGATCGAATTCACATGGGACGAATCCGTCATCGACTACCTCGTCGAGAAGAGCTATTCCCTCGCCTACGGCGCGCGCAATCTGCGCCGCCAGATCCAGAAGGATATCGAGGACGCGATCGCCGCCGAGATCATCGACAAGCACCGCGAGAGGGTGACGAGCATATCCGTCGCCGCCTCCGACGGCACGGTCGTCATCGCGGCCATATGACCCGGCGCCGTACGCGCCGTACACCCGAACAGCGAACGATTACCCAAAATACAGAATAAACAGGAGAGAAACCCATGCTTGAGCTTACATTCCGTGTCAGTGAAATCGACTACGAGGCCGCCATGAGCCAATTTGCCGGGAGCAATCCCATGGCCGGCATGGCCGGCGTGATGCTGCGCACCGTGCCCGCCGACAAACGCGACGAGATGGCCGCGAAATTCCTGAACAACAACGCCGAAAAGCTCGTATCCATGTTCGAGTCCTTCGGCGACCAGAAGGGCTTCCACTTCAAAATCGACAGCGCGGAGGTAAAAGCCGTATAAAGCCGTATCAATTTACAGTTTTGTCATGAACCGGGCGCGGAACGTGATATAATACGGTCAATGAATTAACGTAACGAAAGGATGAAAGCACATGAGTGATTTCAACGAATTTGATCCCCGTCCCGAGGGCGAGGAATTCAAGCAGGAGGTCGGCCGGGAGACGGGTGAGCTTGTCGATGGCATCAAGGAGCTTGTCGCAAAGGGCAACATCGCGAAGATCATCATCAAGAAGGGCGAACGCGAGTTCGTGAACGTCCCGCTGAACGTCGGCATCGTCGGCAGCCTGATCGGCGTGGCCGCCGCGCCGTGGGCCGTCATCGCGGCGGCGGTCGCGACAGCCGGCTTTGACTGCGTCGTCGAGCTTGTGAAGGAGGACGGCGAGGTCGTCGACCTCAGCCCCCGCACGTTCGGCAAGCGTCTTGCCGACACCGGCGCGGCCGTGGCGGACAGCATCTTCGGCGTGGTAAACGGCGCGGACGACGCCCCGTGGGATCACGCCCCCGAAGCCCCCGAGGCCGAACCCGCCCCGTGGGACGAGCCGCCGCAGGCGTAATACCTTTTCCCCCTGGATGACCGAGCAGGAGGAGCTGAATCCCATCGTCGAAAAGCACATCGGCATGTGCGGCAAGAACCACTGACAGCAAAAACAAAAAGCAGCCCGGCCGTTCCCTTTCGGGAACGGCCGGGCCGCTTTTTGTTTTTGGTATCAGTGGTTCTTGCCGCACATGCCGATGTGCTTTTCGGTGATGGGGGTCTGCTCCTCCTGCTCGGTCATCCATGCCTCATACGCCTCGCTGCGGAGGGCGGAATCGGCAAGGGATTCGGCGTAGGTCATGTCGCTCTCGCCGACGTAGTAGACGACGTGCGCGCCGGTGTAGGAGCCGTCGTTCGTGACGATGATCGTGTCGCCGGTCTGACGGGCGCCGTCAAACAGCCACTCGTCGATGGCGGTGACCATCTGGCCCTGGTACACGTCCTCGTACAGGCCGCCGCTGCCGGCGGAGCCGCTGTCCTCGGTGTACTCGTCCGCGAGGGCGGCGAAGCTGTCCTCGGTCGCGTCGCCGGCGAGCCACTCGTCGTAGATCTCCTGGGCGCGGGCCTCGGCGGCGGCAAGCTCCTCCTCGGAGTATACGCCGTCCTCGTCGGCATCCTCGGCCATGATCAGGATGTGACGGAAGTTCGCGAGCTTGTAGTCGTTCGTATTGCGGGACACGAACATCACGACGTAGGTGACGCCGCCCTCCTCGTCCGCCGCGACGGTCACGTCGCCGGCCTGACGGGCGTTGTCCAGCAGCCATTCGGCGTAGGTATCGTTCAGGTTCGAGCCGGCGTTGGTGGCGGTGATGGCGGTCGCGCCGTCGTAATTCTCCTCGAGATAGGCGGAGAACTCCTCGTCGGTCATGCCGGCCACGGCGTCGGCGATCGCCTGCGCGTCGACAGGCTCGGCGGTCTCGTCGTCGTAGATGCTGTAGTACGCGTAGGTGATCTCGTCGTAATCGGCGGCGTTCTCGGCGTACCAGGCGGCGAGGTCGTCGGCCGTGTACTCGTAGCTGTCGGCAAGATACGACGCGTAGGACGAGGCGACGAACGTGCGGTAGAGCTGCTCCTCGATGAGCTCCATCGTGACGCCCTTGCCGTAGTTGAGGTTCAGATACTGCGCGAGGCTGGAGTAGCCGTTGTCCGCCCAGCCGGTCTCGATGCTCTCAAGCGTCGCGTGGTAGCTCTCCAGCTCGTCCTCGGGGACGGTGTAGCCGGCCTCCTGCGCCGCGTTATAGAGGATCTGCACCTGACGCATGCTCTCCTCGGCGTCCTCAATGAAATAATCACGCCAGGTCATGCCCTCGTCGTATTCCTGCTCGGCGAGGCTCGTGCTCGTGTCGAAGAACATGCCGTAGGTGATGTAATAGTAGTAGTTGCTGTAGAAGTTCAGATAGCTCGTGGAGTAGAAGTAGTTCGTCTCGGCGACGGTGTAGCTCTCATCGCCGATGGTGACGGCGGTCATGTGCTTCGCCGGCCAGGTGGAGTTGTAGATGAAGATGAAGGCGAAGGCGACCACCAGGATGACCGCCACGACGGTATACCGGATGTTCGACTTGCGGCGTTCCTCCTCCGCCTTTTTCGCGGCGATGGTGCGCTTGTCGGTGCCCGCCTCGATCTGCTGTTTTTGTCTTTGGATGCACTCATGTGTAAATCACGCCCTTTGTTGAATTTATGCGGAAACTATGCTATTATAGTACAACTTCCCGTCCGTTTCAAGGTTTTTCGGACGCGTTACAAAATTCTTTACATTCTGCCCAAAACCGAGCCCTTGAAAAAGCCCGTTTCGTCTTGTATAATGAGACATAAGAAAAACTGAAAATTTTTCGGAGAGTGAAACATGCCGATCACCGATACCGCACAGAATATGCGTCTCGCCGTCCTGATCGACGCGGACAACGCGCCCCGCGACTGCCTGAAGGGCATCATGGAGGAGGTCGCGATCTACGGCACGCCGAATACCAAGCGCGCCTACGGCGACTGGTCCAGCCGCAACCTGTCCGGCTGGAAGCAGACGCTCCTTGAAAACTCCGTCACCGCCGTGCAGCAGTTCGCCTACACGAAGGGCAAGAACTCCACCGACTCGATGATGATCATCGACGCGATGGACATCCTCTACTCCGGGCACACGGACGGGTTCGTCCTCGTCTCGTCGGACAGCGACTTCACCGGCCTTGCCCGCCGCCTGCGTGAGAGCGGCCTGTTCGTCATCGGCATCGGAGAGCAGAAGACGCCGGGCCCGCTGATCGCGGCGTGCAACAAGTTCATCTACATCGAGGTCATCCGCGACCGGATGCAGAAGTCCGAGCAGAAGGCGGCGCAGAAGTCCTCGCAGCAGCAGAAGAAGCAGCAGCCCCAGCAGCAGAAGGCGGCGCAGACGAAGACAAAGGCCGCGGCCTCGACGAAAAAGGCCGCCGAGGAGGACGCCGCGCAGAAGGCCGCCTCCGCCGCCATCGCCGAGCGCCGCATCCCCGAGAGCGTCATATGGCTCATCGCCGACTCGATCCTCGATCTTGCCGACACCGGCGAGAACGACTACGTCTCCCTCGGCGCGGTCGGCCAGCTCATCCAGAAGAAGCGCCCGGACTTCGACACCCGCAGCTACGGCTTCTCGAAGCTCTCGAGCATGGTCAAGGCCATCGACCGCTTCGAGGTCATCGAGCAGGAGGACAAATCCGACCCCCGCTCCAAGATCGTCTACATCCGCGATCTGGAGATGTGACGGGTGGCGTATGTCCCGCCGCGCGATAAGCGCACAAACAAAACACGGCGCTGCTTTACGCAGCGCCGTGTTTTGTTTACGGGGATTACAGTCTTTCCTTGACCTTGGCCGCCTTGCCCACGCGGTCGCGCAGGTAGTACAGCTTTGCGCGGCGAACCTTGCCGCGGCGGACTGTATCGACCGATACGATCGTGGGGGAGTGGACGGGGAAGACCTTCTCGCAGCCCACGCCGTAGGAGATGCGGCGGACGGTGATCGTCTCGTTGATGCCGCCGTGCTTCTTGGCGATGATGACGCCCTCGAACGCCTGGTTGCGCTCGCGGTTGCCCTCCTTGATGCGGACGGTGACACGGACGGTGTCGCCGACGTTCATCGCGGGCAGCTCGGGCTTCATGTACTGCTGGGTCAGTGCGCCGATGAGATCCATGGTTTTTCCCTTTCTGAATCAAAGGCGTTCGTACCGCGTTCATGGGGACGCGCTCACGCGTCCGCGGCATAGGACCGCCCGGTTTTACATAGCCTGCATATAATACCACATTCCGCCGGCGGATGCAAGCACTTTTTGCGCGGCCGCGGTCAGCAGTCGGATTCATACTGTTCTCCAATTAATAGTTTTGTTTCGTTACCGGGCGCAAAGCCTTGGAGACGCAGTCTTTTCGAAGCGAATACAAAGTTCTTTTTGAACCTTTTTCTTTCAAGAAAAAGGTTCAGCTTACCCGACCGAAGGAGCCGAGCGGCCAGAGGCGGAAGGTGACCTTGCCGACGATCTGTTCCTCCGCGACGCAGCCGATCTCGCCGCTGCGGGAGTCGAGGGATATATCCCGGCGGTCGCCCAGCACGAAAAGACGCGCCTCCGGCACCTGATACGGCAGGTCGATGTCGCACGCGCCTTTTGCGGGCACGGTGACATACGGCTCGTCGATCGCCTCGCCGTTCACGGTCACGGTGCCGTCCTCGAGGATGTCCACCCAGTCGCCCGACCGGGCGATAACGCGTTTGACGAGGATTTTATCGTGCCGGTAGAAGGCGCAGAGCTCGCCCGGCTCAAAATCGTCGGTCTGCCTGATCAGACACAGATCGCCCGCCTCGAGCGCGGGGCTCATCGACGAGCCGCCGATCCGCAGCACGGGCAGCAGCGTCACCGCCGCGAGCGCCAGCAGCGACAGGACGGCGACGGCGGCGCAGACCGTGATCCACACCCTGCGCGAGGCGATTTTTTTGCGGCGCTGCATCGCGACGACGCCCTCGATCTGTTCCGTTGTCAGCGCCCGCCTTCCGCGGGCGCCGGTGCGGCCGTTTTTCACGTCGCGCCGCCTCCCTCCGAATGGAAAGTATCAAAAAGAACTTTGTATTCGCTTCGAAAAGATTGCGTTTCCAAGGCTTTGCGCCCGGTAACGAAACAAATCTTTTAATTTGAGAACAGTATCAAGCATCATTATATCACGACTGTCAAGATAGCACGACCGTCAAGATAGAACGGCTGTCGGGCGCCCATGCGCCGCAAAAGGGGAGGGCGGGGATATCTCCCCACCCTCCCGGAAAGACGGTGATGACGGCGCGGCGGCTCAGCCGAAGTAGCGCTTCAGCAGACCGGCGAACGCCTTGCCGTGGCGGGCCTCGTCACGGGCCATTTCGTGGACGGTGTCGTGGATGGCGTCCAGATTCAGCGCCTTGGCGCGTTTGGCGAGATCGGTCTTGCCGGCGGTCGCGCCGCACTCGGCCTCGACGCGCATTTCGAGGTTCTTCTTCGTGGAGTCGGTCAGAACCTCGCCCAGCAGCTCGGCGAACTTCGCGGCGTGCTCGGCCTCCTCGAACGCGGCGGTCTTCCAGTACTCGCCGATTTCGGGATAGCCCTCGCGATAGGCCACGCGGCTCATGGCGAGATACATGCCGACCTCGGAGCACTCGCCCTCGAAGTTGGAGCGCAGATCGGCGATGATGTCCTCCGGCGCGCCCTTGGCGACGCCGACGACGTGCTCGGCGGCCCAGCTCATTTCATCGCCCTGCTTGACGAACTTCTCGGCGGGCACCTTGCAGACGGGGCAGGATTCGGGGGGCGTGTCGCCCTCGTGGACATATCCGCATACGGAGCATACCCATTTAGCCATAATTGTTAAACCTCCTGGTAATCATTTTTCACACACGGACAGGGGACATACTCCCCATCGTCTACATCATAACACAAAATTGTCTAATGTCAAGCAATTCGGCGCGACATTGATTTGACGTGCGGCTTCAAACATAGTATAATACGGTTATCCGTCGGCGGTTTGTCTGCGGCGGCGCATCAATATCCCGCGTTAGGAGGCGAATCGAATGGCGATATATGAATCCGGCGAGGACTATCTGGAAGCCGTTCTGATGACCGAGAAGGAAAAGGGCATGGTTCGCTCGATCGACATCGTGAACCGGCTCGGCTATTCCAAGCCCAGCATCAGCGTGGCGGTCAAGAATCTCTGCGCGGCCGGCTATCTGACGATGGACGAGGACAAGCACCTGCGGCTCACGGAGTCGGGCCGGGCCATTGCCGAGCGCATATACGACCGGCACCGCACGCTCGAGGCGATCCTGATCTCCCTCGGCGTGGAGCGGCAGCAGGCGGAGAAGGACGCCTGCAAGGTCGAGCACGACCTGAGCGACGAGAGCTTCGCCCTGATCAAGGCCATGTGGGAAAAATCGCAGGCGAACGGTTCATAAACCGCATCCGCCGTGTAAGCGTCCATACGAACCAACACCCATCCGTGCTGTCATCAATAAGCGAGGATTACGAGCATGAAAAGCTGTCTTGCGATCGATATCGGCGCGTCCTCCGGCCGGCACATCGTCGGCTGGATGGAGGGCGGCGAGATCAAAACGAAGGAGGTCTACCGCTTCCCGAACCAGGTGCGGGACAGGGGCGGCCATCTGGCGTGGGATGTGGACGGACTCCTGTTCCATGTCAAAACGGGCATCGACGCGGCCAGAGCCATATTCGACGATATCCGCAGCCTCTCCATCGACACCTGGGGCGTGGACTACGTTCTGATGCGCGGCGATCAGGAGGTTCTGCCCTGCTTCGCCTACCGGGACGACCGCACCGAGGCGGTGATACCGCAGGTGCACGGGAAAATGCCCTTCGCCGAGCTGTACCGCCGCACGGGCATCCAGTACCAGCCGTTCAACACGGTCTATCAGCTATACGCCGATATGGTCGAGGGACGGCTCGAGGGCGTCACGGATTTTCTGATGCTGCCCGAGTACCTCTTGTACAAGCTCAGCGGCGTGAAGGCCCACGAGTACACAAACGCCACGACCGGCGGCCTCGTCAGCGCCGGGACCGGCGAATACGACATGGACATCGTCCGCGCCCTCGGTCTGCCGGAGCGCCTCTTCGGAAGGCTCTCCCGGCCGGGCACGGTCGTCGGCCAATACCTGAACATCCCCTGCGTGCTCTGCGCGTCGCATGACACCGCCTCCGCCGTCGAGGGTATCCCGATGGACGGCAACCACCCGTACATCTCCAGCGGCACATGGTCGCTTCTCGGCGTCAAGACCGAAAAGCCCATCACGACGCCGGAGAGCATGGAGTCAAACTGGTCGAACGAGGGCGGCGTCGGCTACAACCGCTACCAGAAGAACATCATGGGCATGTGGCTCGTGAACCGGCTCAGGGACGAGCTGTGCCCGCACAAGGATTTCGCCGAGATCGTCCGCGAGGCCGGGCAGAGCACCTACGGGGAGACCGTGGACGCCTCCGACCCCGGCTTCCTCGCGCCGGAGAGCATGAAGGATGCGTTTGACGAACGGCTCAAGGTCAAACCGGCGTCCGACGGCGATTACTTCCGCTGCGCGTACATGAGCCTCGCGCTGAGCTATAAGCAGGCCGTCGAGGAGCTGGAGCGCAACACCGGCACGACGTATGAAAAGATCTACGTCGTCGGCGGCGGCGCGAAAAACGAGCTTTTGAACCGCATGGCCGCGTATGCGATCGGAAAGCAGGTCATCGCCATGCCCATCGAGGCGACGGCGCTCGGAAACCTGAAAATCCAGATGGCCCGGCCCCGCTGAAGGCGGCGCATCGCGGCGACACACCCGCTGATTACCCTCCCCGCCGGGGAGGTTGGCCGAAGGGCCGGAGGATTACAATCATGAGCTACACGGAAGCAAAGGCAAAATACGCCGCCCTCGGCGTCGATACCGAGGCGGCCATGGAGAAGCTGAGAACGGTTCCCGTCTCGCTGCACTGCTGGCAGGGCGACGACGTGCGCGGCTTCGATACCGATCCGTCGAAGCCGCTGACCGGCGGCATCCAGACGACCGGCAATTATCCCGGCCGCGCCCGGACGCCGGACGAGCTGATGGCGGACATCGACAAGGTGCTGTCGCTGATCCCCGGCACGCCGAAGATGAACCTGCACGCAAGCTACGCCATATTCGAGGACGGCGAATGGGCCGACCGGGACAGGCTCGAGCCGAAGCACTTTCAAAAGTGGGTCGATTTCTGCAAGGCCCGGGGCCTCGGCTGCGACTTTAACCCGACGTTCTTCTCCCATCCGAAATGCGACCCGCTGACGCTGTCGAGTCCGAACGAGGAGACGCGGCGGTTCTGGATCGACCACGGCAGGGCGTCCATCCGCATCTCGAGCTACCTCGCCGAGGAGCTGGGCAAGCCCTGCGTCATGAACATCTGGACGGGCGACGGCTTCAAGGACGTCCCCGCCGACCGCATGGGGCCGCGTGTGCGGTATCGGGAATCCATCGACGCGATTTTGTCCGAGCCGTACGATTTTGCGAAGGTCAAGCCGTGCATCGAGTCGAAGGTGTTCGGCATCGGCGTGGAGGCGTACACGGTCGGCAGCGCCGAGTTCGCGCTGTCCTACGCCGCGTACAACCGGGACAAATGCATCCCCCTGATGGACAACGGCCACTACCACCCGACCGAGGTCGTCTCCGACAAGATCCCGGCGCTGCTGGCGTTCTTCCCGGAGATCGCGCTGCACGTCACCCGCCCCATCCGCTGGGACAGTGACCACGTCGTGCTGTTCGACGACGAGACGAGGGAGATCGCCCGTGAGATCGTCCGCTGCGGCGGCCTCGACGGACGGGTCAACATCGCCCTCGACTACTTCGACGCGTCCATCAACCGCATTGCCGCCTGGGTCACGGGCTACCGCAACGTGCAGAAGGCGCTGCTGTTCGCGCTGCTGCAGCCGAACGACGATTTGAAGGCGATGCAGGACGGCGGCGATTTCACACGGCTCATGGTGGCGCAGGAGGCGCTGAAGACGGCCCCGTTCGGCGACGTGTGGGACGAATACTGCCGCCGCTGCGGCAAGCCTGTCGACGGGGCATGGTACGCCGACATCACGGCCTACGAAAAGGAAGTTCTGGAGGCGAGAGCATGAAGGACATTCTGACCGCTCCGTTCATGACGGAGATGATCCGCACGACGACGAATATGTACGCCCACGGCTGGGACGAGCGAAACGGCGGCAACATCAGCCTCCTGCTGGAGAAGAAGCAGGTCAAAAAATACCTGGACATCGACAAGGTTCTCCGCACCATCCCCACGGGCTTTTCCGCGCCGGAGCTGGAGGGGAAATACTTCCTCGTGACCGGCACGGGCAAATACTTCAAAAACGTGCAGTACGCGCCGGACGTGAACCTCGGCATCGTCCGCCTGAAGGACGGCGGCGAGACGGCGGAGCTTCTCTGGGGCTACGCCGACGGCGGCAAATTCACGTCGGAGTTTCCCGCCCACATGATGAGCCACGCCGCGAGGCTCTCCGTCAATCCCGATAACCGCGTCGTCATGCACTGCCACCCGACGAACCTGCTGGCCATGACGTATGTGCACGACCTCGACGAGGTGCAGTTTACACGCACGCTCTGGCAGATGTGCACCGAATGCATCGTTGTCTTCCCGGACGGCGTGAACGTCCTGCCGTGGATGCTCTGCGGCACGAACGAGATCGGCGTCGCCACGGCGGAGAAGATGAAGACCGCCCGCCTTGTCGTCTGGTCGCAGCACGGCATCTACGGCGCCGGCGCCGACCTCGACGAGACGTTCGGCCTGATCGAGACGGCGGAGAAGGCGGCGGAGATATACATGAAGATCGCCCATCTGCCCCGCCTCAACACGATCACCGACGAGCAGATGCACGAGCTGGAGGCCCACTTCGGCGTGCGGGCCAGGGAGGGGTACCTCTCGTAAAACCGTCTCTGCGGAGCGCCCTTTACAGAGCAGGTATGCGGTTATGGCGTGCCCGCCGGTACCGGGATTTCGATTTCCGGCCGCTTCGTCCGGCTTCATGTTGATAAAGTCGTTGTAACTGTTCAGCACCCGCCGGGTGCTGAACAGCGTTACTCGCGCTTATCGCATCCGGCTGTGCCGGGTTTGGTCGGCGCGAGAGGCTCGTCTGAAGGTTTTTTGCCGAAAAGCGCGGTTTCCGGCAAACAATGACGTGGGAGCAAGCGCCTGCGGGCGCAAGCTTTGCGAGGCGGCGGGGGATTCTGAACAGTTACAGTATCAGAAGAATTATGCCGGTGTCGGCCGCCGGCTGATATATCTCGATCATACGGATGAAACAGGCTCGGCTATTTTACGAGAAAGGCTGAATTATGATAAACACATATAAATATGTTAGAAATGATATTGAAGACACATATGGAATCCTGCAGTTACAGGATAAAATCCTTGAAATAATGGTATATATTGACGAGTTCTGCAGGAGCCATAACATCACTTACTATCTTATGGGCGGGTCAGCTCTCGGCGCAATGAGACATGGCGGATTTATTCCATGGGATGATGACATGGACATCTTCATGGACTACGAGAATTTTAATAGATTTGCGGTTGCGTGTGAAACGGATCTGGACACCGACAGATTCTATTATCAGGCAATGAATACAAAAGAGCTGCCATATTTTTTTGCCAAGTTAAGGATGAACGGGACGGCATATCTTGAGGAGGTACACAAAGGGCGGGACGTTCATCAGGGTATATTTATAGATATCATGTGCCTGACCAATGCCGCGCCTGAAGGTTTGAAGCGGAAAATTCAGTATTATGCAGCGGGGCTGCTCAGAGCGAAAGCGGTAACACAGACTAATTACCATGCTGATTCAAAAAAGAAGGCCATAGAAATGGCTGTAGCCAGGGCAGTCGTACGAGGGCCGATAAAAAAACTGCTTATGAAAGAGGTTTTTAAGTATAATAAGAATCCGTCAGACGATCAGGCTCACGTCTTTTGCAAGACGAAATACACGAATAGTTTTTATCCGACATCTTACTTCGGAGAGCCGAGGTATGTTCCGTTTGAGAAGGTTAAACTGGCTGTGCCCAGCAATGTGGAGGATTATCTGAGAATAAGCTACGGAGACGATTATATGGAAATGCCCAGCGAGGAAACAAAAGCAATGTATCAATCGCATGTGGCTCAGTGGGATGTAAATAAAAGCTATGAGGAGCTTATAAATCAGACGGCATGACCTCTCAAATGAATCGAGCTGTTTATCAAAAAGCTTATTCATGTGGCAATGCTTTATCGCCGCATAAATATAACAAGTCCCGGTGACACCGCCGAATCCACCTTCTCGTTTGTCCAATAATGGATGATTCCGCACGGGTTGGTTATACTGCCCGTATTTCCCGTATATAATTCCCGTATATAATTATATATACTGCTGCTGTCGATATCGCGCCGTCACAGGGGCGCTCCGTGTTCGCGTCCGGCAGCATGGGGCTCGCCCATAAGCCACGCGAAGCCCCTGGCGACGCGTTTTTCCGTCTCACGGAAGTGGCCGCCCTCGTTCCATTCCAGCGTGCACGGGATACCGCCGCGTTCCAGCTCCCCGTGTATGGCGCGAATCGCGTCGCCGACCTGCGACAGAATCGGGTGGCGTGTCTTTTCAAGTATCAAAAAGAACTTTGTATTCGCTTCGAAAAGACAGCGTTTCCAAGGCTTTGCGCCCGGTAACGAGACGAAGCTTTTAATCGGAGAACAGTATGAGATAGACGGCGCTCGATCGCGGCGGACATTGCGCCATATAATCCACAAAGCCCGGAAACCACACGGAGGGGGATACCGCCGCAATCCCGGTAAACACATCGGTCTGGCAGGCCGACCAGAGCGCGAATAAACCGGCCAGCGAATACCCGCCCAGATAAAACAGCCGACCCTCCCGCCGCAGCGGATACACGATTGATTCAAGCAGATAAAGGAGGGTATCGGCAGCGCCGCCGCCGAAGCTCTCTGTGCCGTGAACCGGCGGAGCGGTCCACGGGGAGAGTTCCCTGTTCCAGTCGTCGACCGGCACCGCGGCGAGCAGAATATCCGTGTTTCCGGTCATTGATCGTATGATCTCAAACTCCCGTTCGATCATCGAAGACTCCCGTACGTCGATCGGCTGCACGAGAATAATATTCGATTGATCGTCTCCGAAATATGCCGTACGCACAGCCGCTTTACCGACTATTTGCCGATCTTCTCGCCGTTTGCGAGAACCACGTTCATGAGCTTGGCGTCGATCCTCTGCCAGACGCCCTCCGTGATATACGGCTCACTGCGCAGATCCATCCCCTCCGGATGACGCGGGCGAACCTCCATCCGCCTGTCCGGCATATTCTCCCCGTTCCGGGCTATGATGATAAACTGCATGGTTATCTCCTTTTGCCGCAACTATTCAGCCGCCCGCTTCGCCGGGCGGCTGAATAGTTACAATCGGGCGATGGTATAAAGCTGCGCTCAGCCGAGGCATTTCGCCGCGCTGCCGCCGGCGATGAAGCCGCTTGCCAGCGCCCACGACATATCGTTCAAAACCTGTTTTTTCGCGCCGCCGAGCACGACGTGACGGCCCGAGGCAAAGTCCCCGGTCACGAACAGATTCGGCGTCAGGCCGCCGTCCGCGGCGCAGGCGCGCATATCGGGGTCGACGCGGACGCCGCCGAACGCGCCGTCGGTGGACAGCTTGCCGCCGAGCGCGTAAAACGGGCCTTCGGCGAGAGGCTCGAGGGTGTCGGCGCTTTTGAAGTAGTCCCAGTCCTGACCGGCCGCGCACGCGGCGTTGTAGCGGTCGACGGTATCACGCAGAGCGGCGGGGTCGAGACCGATGACTTCGGCCAGCTCCTCCACCGTGTCGGCGACGGCGGCCTCGCGGCTGTTTTTCGCCATGGCGCCGCGGAACCATCCGTCCACGGTCTCGAGCGGCGGAAGCTCCGGCATGCCGAACGGGTCGAAATCGGGGCTTTCGCCGTTTTTCTGCGTGTCGGCGATGATGCGGCGCAGGGAGTTGGCCGAGAACAGGAAATACGCCTTGCCCTTCGGGTGCTGCAGCAGGATGAGTCCGGTATCGAACGGATCGATACGCGGCGCCATCGGCTCCGCCACGAATCGCTTCGCGTTCAGGTCGACCATGATGGCGCGTTCGGTGTGCGTGAGCGCGTCCAGGGGCGAGGTCTCGCCGAAGCTGCATATAGGCCCCATCAGCCGAAGGCAGAAGCTGTCCCAGTCGACGAGTGCGCCGGCCTTTTCGGCCAGCGGGATGCCGTCGCCGGTGTAGGCCGGGTTCTGGTGCGCGTTCGGCAGAACCTCGGCGTCGAGAAACGCGGGGCAGACCCTTTTTACCACCTCGTCGCTGCGTATCCAGCTTCCGATCGCCATCACGCAGGCACGGCAGGCGACGCGGAGCTTCTGCCCGTCGGGCGTGTCGGCGATCACGGCGCGGATGCGCCCGTCGCCGTCCGTCTCGATATCCGACGCGGGGTGTTTTGTCAGTATCTCCACGCCCAGCGCCTCGCAGCGGCGCAGCATCGTCTTTACGATATAGCGGCCGGAGCCGTTGTGGAACGTGTCGATCTGCGGCCCGGGCTGTCCGTGGACGGGGATATCGAACACATACGGGCGCGGCTCGTATTTCGCCATGACCTCGTCAAGCTCGTACCGGCTGTACCAGTCGAAAAATTCCCCCGTGGCACGGACGGCGTTCGATACGAGCCTCGGATCGAGCCGCCACTGGGTCAGATCCATCATTTTCTGCAAGAAGTCGAGGGTCTGGTCGGGGATGTTCCGTTCGGCCTGCCAGCGGCTGCCGAAGGTGCGCATGGTGGAGGCGAAGAGCATACCGCCGCCCGGCGTTCCGCTCTTTTCGAGCACCACGACCTTCCCGCCGGTCAGCTCCGCCGCACGAACGGCGGCCACAAGGCCCGAGCCGCCGCCGCCCAGAACGACGATATCACATTTTTTGTCCTGCATAAGTATCCTTTCTGATCGAGCCTCAGGGCGTCGCCCCGGCAGGCTCCCTGTCGGTGGTGAGTTTTTTCTGATATTCCAGGATGCGGAGCGAGAGGATGAACGAGAAGATGTCGTTCCCGTTCTCAAAGTCGGTGTTCATAAGCTCCATGCATCGACGGATGCGGTAACGGACGGTGTTGCGGTGGATAAACAGCAGCTCCGCCGTTTTCGCAAGGCTCTTGGCCTGCTCCAGATATACCTGCAGCGTAGCGCACAGCTCGGTGCCGTGGGCGGCGTCGTAGGCGCTCAGCTCGGCGATGCGCTGGTGACAGCACTGCAAAAGCTTCCCGGGCGGAAGCTGCCCGAACATCATAAACGAGGACAGCGTGTCAAAATACAGGAAGCAGTCGAGGCGTCCGAGCCGAAGGCCGAAATCGACGGCGGCCTGCGCCTGCTGATAGTAGTCGGACAGCTCGTGCAGAGAACCGATCCGGCGGCTCACACCGGCGGCCAGGCTTTCCTCGCGCAGGAGCGCGGCGAGAGCGGGCTTCTGCGCTGCCCAGTCCACCATGTCCTCGTCGCTCTCCCAGACGCAGACGAGGGAGGTGTCGTACAGAAACGCACGGCAGGCGCCCAGCGCGCGCAGACGGTCAAGCAGCGGGCCGACGCCGGCGCGGCTGCGGTTATCGTCGCCGCCCCGCGGCCGGATGGACAGCACATACGTGTACGCTCTGCGGCGATAGCCCAGAATATCGAGGCGTTTTTCCACGCGCTCGGGACTGAATCGCACGCCGCTCAGGAGTCTGATGAAATAGTTTTCCACGGTCTGCGCGTTGTCGGAGGCGAAGAACCGGCTGTCGATCATCCGGGGAACGACAAACGACGAAATCAGCTCGGCAAGGTCGATATCGGACGCGCCGAACGGCGCCAGATACGCGGTGATGACCATGACGCCCATGGGCTGCCCCTTGTGGGTCAGCAGCTTGATAATGCGCGGGTAGGGCAGATAATTGTCCTCGATCAGCACCGGCCGGCGCTCAACGGCGGAGACGCCGTGCGCGACGCTCACCTCACGATCCTGGTTCACGGTGGTGCGCTCGAGCCGGCTCTGGACGATGTTCTCCTGCCAGACGGGGTCGTTTACCTCCACGCATTTGGTGTACGCGATGATCGTATGCGCCAGATCGCTGATGAACATGGGATTGCCCATGATCCGACAGGCCAGGTCGCACAGCCCGTCCAGATCGGTCACCTGCGGAAGTTTACATAATAATTCGATCCGCGTTGCTTCGAGCTGCTTTGATTCCTCCATGGAAGTCACCTGTCAGCCGCCGTACCGGCTCCACCAGTCGGCAAGCAGCGTCTCGACGGCGGATTGCCCGGCGGCGTATACGGTGCCGTGGCCCGTGCCGTCGGTGATCGTCTCGCTCGGGCCGGGATAGAGGCTTATCACGGACTCGCTCCAGGCCGGGAGGATATAGGCGTCGGACGCGGAGAGGAGAAACAGCGCCGGGAGTTCGGCGTCGCTGCCGGAAAGGACGGGGGCAAGGTCGATGTCGGCGACGGTAAAGCCTGTGTTCGACCGGTTTGTCTTGATCTCGATGGCGGTCAGAAACGGGAAGGCCGGGACGCTGTAGAACCGGGCGATGTGTGCCTGCGCCATTTCGTGCAGGGAGGCATAGGGGCTCTCGGCGACGAGGAAGGCCACGCTGTCGGGCAGAAGACCGTTCGCGGCGGCGTAGAGCGCGGTGTTCGCGCCGGTGCCCGTGCCCCACAGAATGTAGGTCTGCTCGCCGAGGGCCTCGTCCGCCCAGCGCAGCCACGCGGCGAGGTCGTACTGCTCGGTGAGACCGTAGGAGAAATATTCGCCGCCGCTGCCGCCGTGGCAGCGGGGATCGGGCAGCAGGAGGTTGCAGCCGGTCAGCTCGTTCAGGTATTCGCCCGGCAGGAAGTCGGCCGTGCCGTCGTCATAGAACTGCGGCAGGACGACCACGGTGACGCCGGCGCCCTCGTTGTACAGATAGCCGTGAAGCTCCGCGCCGTCGTCGGCCGTGGTATGGACCTCGTCGCGCAGGCGGCTCGCGGTGAAGAGATCCCACCGTTTTTCGAGCGGGAGGAGCAGGTCGGCGTCGTCGCCGGCGGGTGTGCGGCCCTTCATGTTGTCCACGGCGGAGGCGGCGGAGTAGTCGACCTGAAAGAACGCGCCGAAATAGCCGTTCGCGATGGCGACGACCCAGCGTCCCACGAACAGCAGCACGAGGATGATGGCCGTGATCCAGAAGATGATCGTGGAGTTTTTCGCGACGTTTTTGCGTGCCTGCCTCTCCGCGCCGGTGACCCTGCGTTTTTTCGGCGCGGCGGGGGCGGCCTTCCGTTTTCCTTTGCTCTTGCTCATCTGAACCCCTTCTTATATTGTTCCCCGATGCGGGGCTTCGTCCCGCTGCCGGGCGCAAAGTCCCGGAGGAGCTGTCTTTTCAAAGCGAATACAAACCTCTATTTGATACCTTTTCTGTGGGGAAGAGGTATCACACCGTGGCCAGCAGCATGCCGATGCGCAGCCGCGTGACGGTATAGCCCGCGTCGATGGCGGCCTGCTGCTCCGCCTGCAGCGCCTCGGAGCCGAGCGTGAGCGCGGCCTCGCGCTCCGGGCCGGAGCCGCCCCAGCCGTCGAGAATAACAAAATACGCGTACCCGGCGTCCTCGTCGACGCCCGTAATTGTGCTGCCCGCCGGACGCTCCGCCGCGTCCGCGCCGAACAGCAGCGCCGCCGCAAGGCCGTCGGGCAGATCAAGGCGCGTCGCGTCGGTCAGAACGCCGCTCCGGTCGCCCAGCGCGCAGGTGGAAAACGCCGTCTGCAGCGCTTCAAAGCTCTCGCCGGCGCCGTACCGGGCCTCGAGCCGTGAAAGCTTCAGGCCCAGCGCGTCCCACTGCTCCTGCCCCACAAGGCCGGTCTCGCGGTCGGGCACGGGCTCGAGCGTGATGACGCGCAGATTCGCCGTGCGATAGTCGGGGATGCCGCTTGCGGCGATGCAGGCGGCGATATCCGCCTCCGTCGGCTCGGACTGGCGGATCAGGTACTGCTTATACGCCTGCGCCTTCACCGCACGGGTCAGCTCGGCGGTGTAGATCGCCTCGGTCATGCCCTGCCCGTAGAAGGCCGTGTAGAAGTTCTGCGCGCTTAAATAGTTCGACGCCATGACGGCCGCGTTCGCGTCGAGCTTTTCCGCGATCGGCATGAGGTCGTTTTCGGTGAAGACGTAGCCCGCCGCCTCGGCCAGATCGAGGTAATAGGCGGTCTCGGCCATGTTCGCCTCGGCCTGCCGTATGAAATAATCCTTCCACGTCGTCCCTTCGGCGGTGTATTGGGTGGAATCGGACACCGTGGGATCGTAGCCCAGCTCGTCGAGGCGAAGCTCGTTTTCCTCGAGGAAGGTGTTGTAGTAGTCAAAGTAATAGTAGTTGTAGCGCACGACGGTATAGCTGTGGCCGTGGACGCGTGCGGCTGGGAGCGTTTTCTGCAGAAAGCCCGTGTTGAGGATGATAATGAGCAGCACGATGGGGATCAGCAGAATGTACAGAACCCGAAGCTGCGGATCGTGGTTTTTGTTCATGGCGGAAAACCTCCGGGCGGTGAAGATCGGTGACGGCGCGCCGCCGCCGGGCCGGGATACAGGCCGGTATATCCGGGGACATTGTATATTATAAACGAAAAAGGAGCCGCCCGCAAGAGGCGGCCCCTTTCGATGCCGTGGGAATGCCGGATATCAGCCCACGCCGTAGAAGATGACGCAGCAGATGCAGCAGAAGATCGAGAAGATCGTGGGGAACAGGACGGTCGTGATGAACAGCTCCTTGTAAGCCTGCTTGTGCGTAAGACCGAACACGCCGAGGGTGTTGGCGATCGACTGCGCGTGCGGCAGGGAGTCGAAGGTCTGCGTGGTGCACAGGAGCAGACGGCGCAGAGCGCCGGCGTTGACGCCCATGTCGAGATACTGCTGGCCGAACATCGGCAGCCAGATCATCATGGCGGAGATGCCGTCGGTGCAGAGCGCCGCGATGACGGCGACCGAGATCATGGCGGTGATGTACGGGCTGAGGTTCAGGCCGAACACCCACTCCTGTATGGGCTGTACAACGGCGCTCTTCGTGACGACCTGACCGAAGCCGTATACGCAGCCGGCGAGCATGAGGAAGCCCCACATGCCGGTGCAGCCCTTGGAGAGGATGTTGACAAAGCCGATCCTCCTGCAGCGCTTGAAGTGCAGGATGACGAGAACGACGATGCCGACAAACTGGGCCAGAGCGACGAGCTGGGTCTGCCAGGTGCTGTAGGAGAGGTCGATGTTCGCGAAGATGATGGCCGAGACGACCACGGCGATCAGCGGCGCGATGGAGCTCCAGAAGCTGGGCAGCTCGTCCTCGTTGAGGTCAAGCTCGACGTCCTCGCCGTCGTAGCCCTCGCCCCTGGCGCGGGCCTTCTTGACGAGGCGGGTCTGATAGAACAGGAACAGCGCGATGCCGACAAGGCCGGTCGCGATGGAGAGGATGGGCGCGTCGAACAGGCCGGTGCCGAGGAACATATTGGGCAGGGAGCCGGGGACGTTCGGGACGGGCATGCAGAAGTTGATGGCCGGGGCGATGCCCTGCGCGGCGATCATGCCGACCTTGCGGGGCAGGTTGGCGGCCTTCATCAGGGGCGCGGCCACGACGACCACGACGAAGATAAAGGTGCCGACGCCGGCGAGCATGAGGATGATGGCGGTGGCCGAAATGGCCATCCACGCACGGTCGGTGCCGAGCAGCTTGATCATGGTGTTGCCGACGGACTTGGAGCAGCCGGTCTCATCCATCAGGAAGCCGAGCAGACCCGACAGCGTGAAGACGAAGAACATCATCTGCACGAGGCCGGCCACGCCGGAGGGGAAGGTCTCGAAGATCGAGACGTAGAACGGCTCGGTGGAGCCGAGCGCGGCGATGATCGTGGATATCAATGCCGCGACGCCGGTGTGCACATTCTTGTAGCAGAGAATGATGAACACCACGATGGACAGGACGACGAAGAGTCCCGACAGCCAGACGTTCGTGCTTCCGATCGCCCCGGCGGTCTCCGCGGCAGGCTCGTCGGAGGCAAACGCGCCAACCGACAGAATCATGCACACGACGACCACGAGCGACAGAAGC
>CAJOFW010000035.1:0-5904 GCA_905234005.1 uncultured Oscillospiraceae bacterium | reverse complement strand
GAACAAACTGTGTCTATGTGCGCGTGTGCAAAAGAATCCGGTTTTTTTGTGCTGCGAGCACAGAAACGCGGAAAATTTTTATGTATCAGCCCAATTACAAAGCCCGCATTGTTTGATATAATACTAACATCGCAATGTGTGTCAAAATGTGTAATATGAGGAGTGATGGATTTGTATCAGATCAACCAGCAAAACTGCGTGTGCTGCCACAACTGCGCCATGGAGTGTCCCATGCAGGCGATCGACTATCTCGGCTCAAAGTATCAGATCGATCCGGACAAATGCGTGGAATGCGGCCTGTGTGCGCGGGTGTGCCACACCTGCTCGATCCACGACGTCGACAACCCCGAGCCTGCGATCCCGCACGAGCCTGTCGTGAAACGGGCGGACGTGGTCGTGTGCGGCGGCGGCAGCGGCATCGTGGCGGCCGTCCGCGCCGCCCAGAAGGGCAAGCGGGTCATTCTGGTCGAAAAGGCCGACAAGCTCGGCGGCAACACCGATTACGCGCACGCCTATTTCCCGGTATATACCAAATGGCATGAGGCGGCGGGCATGCCGGACGTCCGCGAGAAGGCGGTCGAGCACTACCTGAACGCGACCGACCATGTGCTGGATGAGGACGTTGTCCGGACGGCGGTATACGGCTGCGGCGAATTCTTCGACTGGCTGTGCTCCTTCGGTACGGCCGACAGCGTGTATCACCTCGTAAACCTCGGCGACGCCGACGCCCACGGCCCGATCTACGGCCCGGGCCTGCTCGATTTTCCGACCCGCATCCGCGACAATCTCCTGTGCCGCGACGACGCGATCGGCCCCGGCTGGGGCGGTACATACGTCAAATACACGATGCTCGACGCCATCCGCGACGAAAAGCTCCCCGTCGAGATCCTCACGGGCACGGCGGCGAGGCATCTTCTGCTCGAGGACGGGAAAATCGCCGGCGTCGTGTGCGAGGACAGGGGCGGCGAGGTGCGCATCGAAGCGCCCGCCGTGATCCTCGCCACCGGCGGCTTCGGCAAGAGCGATGAGAAGATCCGGGAGTTTGCCCCGTGGTTTTTCGAGGGCGAGACCGAGATCCACCGCTTTTCCGTCCCGACCGACACGGGCGACGGCATCGACATGCTGCGGGAGCTTGGCGTGGAGCCGAACCCCGAGCGCCTTTTCATCTCGATGTTCGGGCCGAAGCACCATCCGTTCTCAAACGTGCTGGCCGATATGGCGCTCGAGCCGGACGTGCCGCAGTTCAATCTGAACGGCGAGCGCTGGAGCAACGAGGCCGACGGTCTGTTCGGCATGACGGCGGTCATCGCGCAGCAGCCGAAGGAGGTGTCGTGGGCGATCCAGAGCCGCGACGGGTTCAGGGCCGTCGCCGACCGCTTCCTGTCAAACCCCGCGTTCGCCTCCAAGGCGTATCTGTACGAGACATGGGAGGACGAGCTCCGGGAGGAGGCCGCCTACCCGGTCGAGCCGCCGGTGATGATCGCCGATACGCTCGGGGAGCTGGCCGAAAAGTGCGGCATGCCGGCCGAAGCGTTCATCGAAAGCGTGAAGCGGTATAATGAATCCGCCGCCTCGGGTCATGACGGGCAGTTCGGAAAGCCCGCGCAGTTTCTCGTCCCGATCGGCGGGCAGGGGCCGTATTACGCGATTTTGGGCAAGCGCTTTTCCGAGGCGTCTCTCGGCGGCCTGATGGTCGACGGGCAGTGCCGCGTGCTGCGGGGCGACGGCTCGTTCATCCCCGGTCTGTACGGCGTGGGCGACGCCACGTCGGCCATGCACCGCCGGGGCAGGCTCGCCGTGATATCGGAGCTGACATGGGCCATGGCCTCCGCCTACACCTCGGGCGCGAACGCCGCGGACTACGCCGACGCGCTGTAAGGAGGGATCTGAGGATGTTTTTAAGAGACAATTCCGTATTCGTTCCCGTGAAGGAGCCGAATCTCTCGAAAACCAAGACGCCCATGCCGGTGCAGCCGCCGGAGGAGCGTGTGAAAAACTACGGCGAGGTTTCGCTGGGCTATACGCCCGAGCTGGCGCACGAGGAGGCGTCACGCTGTCTCAAGTGTCCGGGGCGCTACTGCTCGGTATCGTGCCCGGCGCATGTGCCCACGACCGAATTCATCGCGAAGGTGCGGGCGGGGGAGTACCAGGCGGCGTATGAGCTGATCTCCGAAAGAAACGCCCTGCCCGCGATCACCGGCCGCGTATGCGCCCAGGAGAAGCAGTGCGAGCGCGACTGCACACGCGGCATCCGGGGCGAGAGCGTGTCCATCGGCCGGCTCGAGGCGTTTGTGGCATTCATCGCGAAAGTGCGGGCGGGGGAGTACCAGGCGGCGTATGAGCTGATCTCCGAAAGAAACCCGGCCCCGCCGGCATCGCCTGCGCCGACGATCTGTCACGCGCCGGATACGACGTCACCCTGTACGAGGCGAAAGCCTTCATGGGCGGCATCCCGGTATACGGCATTCCCGGCTTTGTGCTGCCGAACGCCGTGGTGGAGCGCAAGCTGAAGCAGCTCGAGGCGCAGGGCGTGAAGCTCGAGACCGGCGTGAAGGTCGGAACCGACGTGTCGGTGGAGGCGCTTTGCGCACAGTTCCGCGCCGTGTTCGTGGCCACCGGCGCGAGCAGGCCCGTCATGCCCGGCATCGAGGGCGAGACCCTGCCCGGCGTGTACACCGCGAACGACTACCTGACAAGCGCGAACGTCGACGGAAGGCCGATCGGGGGCAAAAACGTCCTCGTCGTCGGCGGCGGCAACACCGCCATCGACGCGGCGCGCTGCGCCATGCGTGCGGGGGCCGGAACCGTCACGATCGTATACCGCCGCTCCGAGGCGGAAATGCCCGCCCGCCGCGAGGAGATCGCCCATGCCCGCGAGGAGGGCGTGGCGATTGAGGTGCTGGCCGCGCCCGAAGCGTTCACGGCCGAAAACGGAAAACTGAGCGCTCTTGTGTGCCGCCGCACGGAGCTTGCGGACGAGGAATACCCCGGCGGCCGCCGGGGCATCCGGGAGACGGGCGAGACCTTCACGCTCCCGGCCGACGTGGCCGTGCTGGCCCTCGGCTTCACGGCCGAGCCGATACCGGGGCTGAAGACGAACGACAAGGGCCTCATCGTGGTCGACCGCGACACGCTCGCGGCCTCCCGGGAGGGCGCGTTCGCCGGCGGCGACGCCGTGACCGGCGCGAACACGCTCGTGCACGCGATGGCGGCCGGCAAAAAAGCCGCCGCCGTCATCATGGAAAAGCTGGGCTGACACCGGCGAGGCGTCACATAACGGAAGAAGCAGAGACTCCCGTGGATTCCGAACGAATCCGCGGGAGTCTCCGCCATGTTGATGAAGGCGCGCTTCCATGCCCCCGTCGGGGCTTATGATCGCGGGGCGGGGGAGAGGATGCGGGCGATGTACGCCGCCGCCGCCGGGAGACGGGGGCTGTTCGCGATCACGCCGAGGTAGACCGGCTCCGAAAATCCCGCCGGGGCGAAAAGCGGCAGGGATGATATCTCCACGGCGTTGACGGCGGTCACGGTCACGGCCTCGTATGCGTCGGCGGTGCCGAGCCGCACCTCGAGGGCGTTGTCGTCCAGGATCACGTCGTTTTCCGTGAGGTATGCCGCCGCGTCCGAGAGCGGCGGCGCGTCCTCCGTTCCGGGGAGGTCGTGAAGATCGAGAAGATACCCGCTGCGGGAAAGCAGATCGTACGCCTCCCGGTTTAACAGCACGACGTCAAGCTGCTCCGCGTCGATCGCGGCCAGAAGCTTCAGCCGGGAGGCGTAGCTGTATTCGTGGTTCTCCTCCGCCGGGTTCTCGGAGAGGTACAGCCCGGCGTAGACATAGACCTCGCTCTCGCCGGGATCCTCGCCCATGGCCGCGACGAAGCCGTCTGTCAGGCTGTCCGTCAGGTCGTCCCCGACGGAGACGTTCACAAGCGCCAGATACAGAAGCTCGTTTTTCCGGGTTGCAAGCCGCGTGATCACCGAACCGGCGGCGATGGCGGCGATCAGGATCAGAACGAGGGGCAGCTTGTAATAGGCGAGGATGTAGCCGAGCTTTTCGGCGAGGCCCATCCGGCGGAAGGCCGCGCGCCGGTCGGCCCTCTCCTGCGGCGAGAGCTTCATGTCGCCGCTCCGTCGGAGCCGTCCGGCTCGTCCGCCGCCCCGTCGGATTCGTCGGCGTCGGATTCGTCGGCGTCGCCGCCGCTGCCCGACTCCGGGGCGTTGGGGTCGTAGGAGCAGGCGGCGATGACCTTCGCCAGCAGATACGAGCTTAACAGGGCGCATATCCCCTCGCCGAATACGATCATCGGCGTGAAGACGCGGACGACCACAAAGAACATGGCGAAGTGGATCACGAGCACGAGGATCGTGCAGAAGAGATAGTGCGTGCCGATGAAAAACGCGTTTTTGAGCATGGCCCCGTTTGTGTTCTCCACGCTCGCCACGAGCGGGAACACATAGATCAGCACGATGACCCAGGCGATGCCGGCCACGATGACGAGCGCGAGCAGCAGCGTCCAGAACACGGCGGGCGCGCCGGTGACCGACCGGGAGAGCCGGTAGAGGACGACGCCGTCCGCGCCGAGCAGAAGCCCGACGCCGAGCAGGATCAGCCACAGCGCCGTCGCCTGTTTGAAATCCGCCCGGAAGCCCCGGATGAACTGCTTTGTGACGGCGGGCTCCTCGTTTCTCGCGATTTTGAGCGTGACGCGGTACAGCGCCGCCGTCGCCGCCCCGGCGGTGAACACAGGCAGGGAGAATACCATCCACAGGAGGTTCAGATAGCAGCTCTGCGCGATTTTCAATATGACCTGGCTGAATTTGCTGTCGTAGGAGAAGAATTTCATGACGCGTCACCTCTCTGGTCGCCGGTGGATTCGCGGAATATAAGCTCCGTCTCGGTGTAGACCGTCAGGTAGTCCATGGACGGCTCCCGGATGCGTGTCATCAGAAGCTGGATCGCGGAGAGGGCCATGCTCTGCGTGTGGATGTGGATCGTCGTCAGGCGGGGGGTGAAGAGCCTCGATTCCGCCGCGTCGTCAAAGCCGCAGATCAGAACGTCCCCCGGCACGGTCAGGCCCTTCTCCCCGAGACCGTGTATCGTATCCATCGCGATGAAATCGTTCGCGCAAAGAAACACCTCCGGCGTCTCCGGCAGCGCCCGCAGCCGATCGGTTATCTCCGGCCCCTCGTTGGAGCGGAGGATGAAGCGCTCGTCCACGGGCACGCCAGCCATTAAGAGGGCGCAGCGAAACGCGGTGTAGCGCTCGTAGAAGGACTGGCAGTGCTCGTAGTCCCCGACGAAGCCGAACCGCCGGTACCCGCGCCGGAGCATCTCGCAGACAAAACGGGTGACCTCCGCCGTGTTCTCCATGTAGAGCTGGTCGGCGGGCAGGGAGTCCCCGCGGAGCTTCGGCGGACCGTCTATGAACAGCACGGGCAGGCCGAGGGCGCATACCATCTCGTCGTAACGGCGGTCGAACATCTCCACGCAGATAATCGCCGCCGTTCGCTCTCTGCTGAACGTGATGGGCAGCGAGCCGTCCGCCCGGTTCTCCGGCGTGATGCGGTGGGTGTTCATGGTGTAGCCGAGCTGGGACAGATCCCGCTGCAGCTTGTCGAGCATCAGCGACGCGAAATGCGAGTTCACGAGAAACACCGTCGTGAACAGCGCGATCTCCGTCGGGCCGTCGGCCGCCGCCGTCGGCGTCGGCACGGCGGACTGCGCGGCGCCGGCGATCTTCAGGTAGGAGAACTGCTTGTAGCCCATCTCCGCCGCCTTCTGCAGTATCGTCTCCCGGGTGGCGTCGGCGATGCCTTCCGAGTTGTTGATCGCCTTGGACACGGTGTTGCGGGATATGCCGAGCGCGTCGGCGATGTCCTGGATTGTGACCTTCTTCTTCATAA
>CAJOFW010000034.1 GCA_905234005.1 uncultured Oscillospiraceae bacterium | reverse complement strand
CTATGCCGGCGAGGCGCTGTCACCGTGGGAGCTGCCGAAGAGCAAAAAGGCCGACCCGTACAATCACGGATTCGGCCTGCAGAGTATTCGGTATCTGGCAAAGAAATACGGCGGCAGCATGGAGTTTTCTGCGGATAATGGATTGTTTACCCTTCAGGTGGTGCTGCAGGGGTAAGCGTCAAATATAGAGGTGTGCTTGTCCGGAGTATAACGTTCGACAACTAACCGGGCTTTTTAATGATAGCGTATCCACGTTAACCTCCTCGGAATAATCGATGTCATCAAGGTGGTATTTCCAATGAAATACCACAGGCTCTGCATTTGCAAGATACTGCTTTGTCTCCTCTGACGTATGGACTCTGAGGTTATCAAGCACCAGACGGCTCTTAAAGTTTTATACCGGCAATGCTGCGCTGACTGCTACCGAGGCTATGGAGCCTCAGAATCTCACGGTAGTTAGCCATATGGCCACCTCCTGAACATAGTCACACATACTGTGATTTCCAGGCGAACCACCACGAGGCCATCGTCACGCGAGCAGTCTGGAACGCGGCGCAGCGGATTCTCAACAGCCGCCAGCGAAGCGGGTGCTGAACAGTTACAAAATGGCGAAAAACCGCGCCGACTGTGTTGACAGGCGGCGCGGATCACGTATCAGGTAAGCCAGACGAAGCGGCAGAAGAGCAGAAACAGCGTGTAGCCCACGGCGAAAACCCCGCCGATCAGAAGCCCGGCCCTGACCGCCGCCCAGACGTAGCCGCGCCGTTCGTCCTTTGACATGGACGTGCGGCCGTCGTCCGCTTTTTTTCCGGTGAGGAATCGGTCGCGTACGCCCTCGATGTGCCAGGGCATGCCGTCCACGTCCATCGGGACGATCGTGCGGCCGTCGTCCTCAAAATCGTCCTGCCTCGGTCGACGGGCCATCGTCAGAGAACCTCCGTCTCCGCCTCGGGCACGGCGCCGGACGCGCGGGCGGCCGATACGGCCTCCTCGGCCCGGGCGTCCGCGGCGGCGTCGTTGTAGAGGTGGCAGGCGCAGAAGTGGCCCGGCTCCACCTCGATCCAGTCCGGCGCGGCATAGCGGCACTTCTCCATGCACCGCTCGCAGCGGGTGTGGAACTTGCAGCCGAGCGGCGGATTGGCCGGGCTTGGGATGCTGCCCCGGAGGATGATGCGCTTCATTTTCGCGTCCGGGTCGGGGATCGGGATCGCGGAGAACAGCGCCGCCGTGTACGGGTGCAGCGGGCGGGCGAAGATGTCGTCCGTCGTGCCGTATTCGACGAGGCTGCCAAGGTACATGACGCCCACGGAGTCGGATATGTGCTCGACCACCGAGAGGTCGTGGGAGATGAAGAGATAGGTGAGCTTATACCGCTCCTGCAGCTCGCGCAGAAGGTTTATGATCTGCGCCTGAATGGACACGTCCAGCGCCGATACCGGCTCGTCGCACACGACGAATTCCGGGTTCAGCGCCAATGCCCTCGCGATGCATATGCGCTGCCGCTGACCGCCGGAGAACTCGTGCGGATACCGATCCTTGTGGAACGGCTGGAGACCGCAGTTGTCCATGACGCGGTCGATGTAGTCGTTGAACTCGTTCCTGGGGACGAGGTTGTGCTCACGGACGGCCTCGCCGATGATCTCGCCGACGGGCAGACGCGGGGACAGGCTCGAGAACGGGTCCTGAAAGATGATCTGCATCTTCGTGCGCATGGCGCGCATTTCCCGGGCGGAGAGGTCGTAGATCTCCTGCCCGTTGAACAGCACCTCGCCGCCGGATTTCCCGCCGGACAGGCGAAGAACCGTCCGGCCCAGGGTGGTCTTGCCGCAGCCGGACTCGCCGACGAGACCCATCGTGGTGCCCCGGCGGAGGTTGAAGCTCACGCCGTCCACGGCCTTGACATAGCCCACGGTCTTGGAGATCATGCCGCCCTTGATCGGGAAGTATTTCTTCAGGCGGTTGACCATGAGGATATACTGCGGGTCATACGCGAGGGGGGTGTAGTCGTTTTCGATCGCGTGATTGTCCTTCGCCATTATGACCGTTCCTCCTCTCCGTGAAAGCGCCAGCAGCTCACCTTGTGCGTGTCCGACAGACTGATCTGCGCCGGGTACGCGCCGGAGCACGCCGCCACACACATCTCGCAGCGATCCTTGAAATAGCAGTAATCCGGCATGTTGATCGGGTTCGGCACCTTGCCGGGGATCGAGTAGAGCTTGTCGGTTCTCCTGCCGACGACGGGCTTTGAGGCCATGAGGCCGATCGTGTAGGGGTGGGCCGGGTGGTGGAAGATGTCGTCCGCCGTGCCCTTCTCCACGACGCGGCCGGCGTACATGACGACGACGTAGTCCGCCATCTCCGCGATGACGCCGAGGTCGTGGGTGATGAACATGATCGACGAGTTGATACGATCCTTGAGCTGCCGCAGAAGATCGAGAATCTGCGCCTGAATCGTCACGTCCAGCGCCGTCGTCGGCTCGTCCGCGATGATGACGCGGGGGTTGCACGCCAGCGCCATCGCGATCACGACACGCTGCCGCATACCGCCGGACAGCTCGTGCGGGAACATCCGGTATACGCCCCCGGCGTTCGCGATGCCGACCATCTCGAGAAGCTCGAGCGTGCGGGCTTTGACGTCCTCCTCGCTCCGGCCCTCGCCGTCATGCAGCTCGATGACCTCGTTGATCTGCTCGCCGATGCGGAAGACGGGGTTCAGGGCGGTCATCGGCTCCTGAAAGATCATCGAGACGATGTTGCCGCGAATCTGCTGCAATACCTCGTTCGGGGCCTTCGTCACGTCGTAGGCCCGGTCGCCCATGTTGAGGCGGATGGCGCCCGAGACGACCTGGCCCTGCGGCCGCTGCAGAAGCTGCATCAGCGACAGACTCGTGACGGACTTGCCGCAGCCGGACTCGCCCACGACGCCGACGGTCTTGCCGGTGGGCACCTCGAAGCTCACGCCGTCGACGGCCTTGACCGTGCCGGCGTCGGTGAAGAAGCAGGTGTGCAGATCGTCGAACTCCACGGCGTTTCCGGCGTCGCGCATTGTGGTGCGGTATTCGGATTCCGGGACGTTTTTGCGCTTGCGCCGCTTCTCAAAGGCGTTTGTGATCCGGCGGTTTTCACGCGATATGCGCCGCGCCTCGCGGCCGGAGAGATAGCCCTCCTGTTTTTTTCTGGCCATGTGAAAATCCTCCCTTCTCAGCGTTTCATGCGCGGGTCAAAGGCGTCGCGCAGACCGTCGCCGACGAGGTTGAACGCCAGCACGGTCATGAGCAGCAGCGTACCGGCGGGGATCCAGATGAACCAGTAGGTCGTCAGCACGAAGGTGTTATTGACGTCGTTGATGATGTTGCCCCAGGAGGCGAACGGGAACTTGACGCCGAGGCCGAGGAAGGACAGCGTCGATTCGGTGATGATCGTGCCGCCGATGCCCATGGAGACGGACACGATGAGCTGCGGGATGACGTTCGGGATCAGGTGCCGGAATATGCGCCGGGATACGCGGATGCCGCCGGCCTCGGTCGCGGCCATGAACTCCTGTTCGCGCAGCGAGAGGATCTGTCCGCGCACAAGCCGGGCCACACCCGGCCAGCCGAGGAAGCCCAGAATCAGCATGAGGTAGATCATACGCACCTGCGGATCGACGCTCATGGCGTCCATCGCCGCGCCCAGAATGATGATGATCGGCATGGACGGGATGCAGTAGAAGATATCCACAATACGCATGATGAGGTTATCGACCCACCTGCCGAAATAACCGGCGACGCCGCCGAGGATGACGCCGAGGATCGTAGAGATGAACTCCACGATAAAGCCGATGATCAGCGATACGCGGCCGCCGTACATCAGCCGGGTGAGCATATCCATGCCGTTGCGGTCGGTGCCGAGCCAGTGGGCGCGGCTCGGTGAGGCGTAGGTATCGTAGGTGCGGGTCTCGGTCTCCTGCATGACCTGCCAGTTCGCGTAGCTCGGCCGCCAGCGAACGACATACTCGTGTGTCTCGCCGGCCTCGTCCGTGAAGAGGAATTCGGCCTCGCCGTTTTCACGGGCAA
Organism: uncultured Oscillospiraceae bacterium; assembly: GCA_905234005.1. Lineage (GTDB taxonomy): Bacteria > Bacillota > Clostridia > Oscillospirales > Oscillospiraceae > CAJOIG01. The sequence goes on along the minus strand of CAJOFW010000034.1, from coordinate 5,437 downwards.
GCATGAGAGACTCCTGCAGCTCCTCCTGAAACGCCCGGCTGATGAAGACGTCCGGCGACAGGGCGTTCACGACGTAGCGGCTGATGAACGCGATCTCCTCGCCGTCTCTGGTGACGAGTCCGTCCTCATCGAGCGCGTAAGCGACGCCGTCCACGGAGAACGCGCTCTCGCCCGTGGCTTTTGCGAGCAGGGCGCCGTACTGGAAGTCGAAGCCGAGCCGCTGCCCGGCGATGCTGGAGCTGATGATGTCCTTGTACTCGATGCCGACGACGGTGCCGTTTCCGAGCGTGACACGGTAGAAATCCTCGCCGTCCCGGTAGATGTAGTACGTGGTGTCGCGATAGGTAAACGACGTGAGGCTGCCCGCGCCGACGGCGCCGGGCTTCACGATCCCCGCCGCCCCGGCGGACGCCGGCGTCTCGGCCGCGGAGGCGGCCGGAGCGCTGTTGAGCGCCCGGATGAACTGGGCGTGGATGGCGCTTGTGTAGCTCTGTCCGTCCGCAGCCGCGAAGCGGAATTCGTCGTTCTCGACGACGGCGGCGTATTCCTTGTACTGGTACTCGATGCGGTAGAACTGCTGATCCTCCGTGTACGGCGTGAGAAGGCCGCCCACGAACGAGAACAGGAACATAAACGCCAGGATCACGAGACCGGCCACGGCGATGCGGTTGCGGAAAAACCGTCTCGCCACCATCGCGCCGGGGGAGAGGACCTTGACGCGGCGGTCGTCGTTCAGGGAATATGAACCGGCGTCCTTTGCGGCTGTGTCCGCGTTTATGCCGGCGTCGGCGTTTCCGGCTTCAAAAACGCCGCCGCGTTCAATTCCGTCGGCGCCGCCTTCGGCGGTTTGCCTTCTGTTTTCAGGCTCGTTGTTCACGATTTGCGTCCCTCCTCTCTCACGCGATGCGTACGCGGGGATCGACCACCGCGTACAGGATGTCGGATATCAGGTTTCCGAGCAGCGTCAGGATCGCGAGAAACGCGAGATAGAACATCGAAAACGGGATATCCCCGCCGACCATGGCGTGGTACGAGGTGTAGCCAATGCCGGGGATCGAATACAGCGTCTCGGTGATCAGCGCGCCCGAGAACAGGCCGGGCAGGCTGCCGCCGATGATGGTGACGAGGGGAATCAGGGTGTTGCGGAAGGCGTGATGGTAGATGACCTTCTTCTCGCTCAGGCCCTTGGCCCTGGCCGTGCGGATGTAGTCGGCGTTCAGCACCTCGAGCATATTCGTGCGCGTATAGCGCATGAGGGAGCCGATGCTGACGACCACGAGCGTCACCACGGGCAGGACGAGGTGGTGCCCCTTGTCGAGAAGCTGCCCCCACGGGGAGAGCTGGCTGTAGCTGCGGCCTACGAGGCCGAACAGATCAAACCACCCGAGCTTGACCGAGAACAGCAGCTTCAGAAGCGACGCGAAGAAGAACGTCGGGAGCGATATGCCCGCCAGCGCGATGACGGAGATCGCGTAGTCCGCGCGGCTGTACTGCTTCGTCGCGGCGATGACGCCGAGCGGGATCGCGATGATCAGCTCGAAGAAGAACGCGATCAGGCCCATCACGAACGACAGCCAGACGGTCTCGTTGAATTTGTCGATGACGGGGACGGTGTAATACCAGCTGTCGCCGAAATTGCCCCGGAAAAAGTCCCCGAGCCAGCCGAGGTAGCCGGCCAGAATGCCCTTGTCCATGTTGTACATGGCGGAGAGCTGCGCCATCCACTCCTCGTAGCTCTTTGAGCCGGGCTGCTGCGATTTCTGCCGTGCGATGGACTCGATATACGACGTGGGCAGACAGCGCATGAGCGCGTAGACGATGAGCATGACAAAGAAAAAGATGACGATCGACAGCAGGATGCGCTTGAGGATGTATTTGCGCATGGATGGATCCTCCGTTGAATATGCGGCCTTCGGTGTGATTATATACTGTTATATAATTAAAAGCTTTGTTTCGTTACCGGGTGCAAAGCCTTGGAAACGCTGTCTTTTCAAAGCGAATGCAAAGTTCTTTTTGATACTTTTTCTTTCAAGAAAAAGTATTATAAACCGAGCCGGTCCTGCGGCACGGGGCCGCAGGACCGGCCGGGGAGGGACGCCGGGCGCCCCTCCGGGGGATTATTCACTGGAGAGCGACGTTCTGAATCTCGTTCAGCCAGGGGTAGAACGTGGTGATGTCGGGGGTGATGGTGGCGGTGTCCACGCGTTCGCTGCTGAAGATGATGGCGTTCTGGCGCTGGTAGGTCGGGATCTCCACGGCCCAGTCGATGATGATATCGAGGCAGGCCTTGTAGACGGCCTTGCGGTACTCCTGATCGGTAGAGGCGCGGGCGTCCAGAATGAGCTGGTCAAGCTCCTCGTCGGCGATGCAGTACTCGTAGTTCGAGCCGCCCTGATTCGGGCCGCCGAGCGGGTTCATGCCGGCCGTGTCGGTCGGGCCGTTGGCCTTGTCGGAGTAATAGATCTGGTACATATCGGGATCGACCGTCGCGCCCCAGGCGGCGGCCCACATATTGACCTCGAGCGCGTCCAGCGCGTCCCAGAGGTCGGACGAGTTCGACAGATCCTTGATGATGAGGTTCAGGCCGATCGAGGCGAGGGCCTTCGACGCCTCGTTCACGATCATGAACGCCGGGTGGTCGCCGGTGCCGTCAGCGGGGATCCAGAAGGTGTACTCGAGGGAGGCGCCCTCGGGGGCGGCTGTCAGCACGCCGTCCTCGACGGTGTAGCCCGCCGCCTCAAAGAAGCCGAGGGCGGCGTCCAGCGCGGCGGCGTACTTCTCCTCGTCGGTCATGGCGGAGGTGTAGATGTCGTTGCCGTCCACATCGACGGAGAACGCGGTCTTGTAGCCGTCGTCCGCGGGACGCGGGGCGGCCCAGGAGGTATTCGAGATCGGGTAGTTGATGACGGCGGCGCGTTCGCCGTAGTAGGAGTCGATGGCCACGTCGCGGTACACGGAGAAGATCGTGCCGAACGCCTTGCGCAGGGCGCGGGACGCGTCGGAATCCGGCTCGCCGCCGACGTTGGTGGTGTAGGCGTTGATGCCGATGTAGCCGTAGCCGAGGTTGTCCACGGTGTCGGTGATCACGACGTCGCCGTTCACGTCGTCGTTGCCGTTCGCGGCCTTGATGGCCTCGACGGTGTCGTTGGAGTAGGAGGGATCGGTGATGTCGATCGTGCCGGTGACGACGCCGTTGAGCTTGTCGTCGTCGGTGGTGCACTGCTGGAAGTTCACGTACTTCGTCACAGGCTCGCCCTCGAAGTAGAGCTCGTTGGCCTCATAGTTGATGACGCCGTTCTCAAACTTGATGAACTTGTAGGGGCCGGCGCCGAGCGGCTGGGTGGTCTTCTCGCGGACGGTGCTGAGGTCGCCCTTGACGAAGCCGAACTGGTTGTTGTCGTAGTCGTACAGCGCCGGGTCGCCGTAGTAGTGCAGCGGGGCGATCGCGAGCGTGAACTGATAGATGGCGGTGGCGTCCACCTTGGTCAGCACGACGCGGAGGTTGTAGTCGTCGATCTTCTGGATGCCGGAGATATTCGGCGCGGACTCGCCGGTCTCGACGCCGGAGGCCGTGAACTCCTCAAGACCGGGGAACAGATCGTCCACCGAGGAGCCGGCGTTCTCCACGTCGATCATCGTCGCGACGTCGGCGCCGTAGGCGTCCTGCAGGGCGGCGGCGAAGTCGTCGATCGTGCCGTCCTCGGGGATATCGAAGCCCCAGTTCGCGGCGGCGCCCGTGATGTCGCCCTCCTCGTTGTAGCCGTTGTCGACACAGTAGGCGACGATCTCCTCGGCCAGGGCCGCTGCGGCGGCGTCATACTTCTCCCAGAAGGTGTTCTGCTGCTCCTCGGTGAAGTAGGTGAAGTCGGCGTTGTCGCGGCCGGCGGCGTAGATGAGGTTCAGAAGCGTTTCCATGCCGGAGCGATAGGCGTCCATGCCCTCGATCGGCTGGGCGTACAGCGTGCTTGAGCCGTCGTATGTCGGGTCGCAGAGAACATACATCGAGAAGATCACGTCGTCGATCGTGACCGGCTCGCCGTCGGAGAATACGAGATCGTCGCGGAGGGTGAAGTCATAGTACACCGTGCCGTCGTCGTTCTCGGTGATGACGCAGTTGGCCGGGCCGTAGTAGGTGTACGGCGTGCCGTTATATTCGACCGTTTCGCCCTCCATGGCGTTCAGCAGCACAGCGCCGGTGCGGTCGCTGGGCAGAAGGCTGATCTGCGTGATAAACCAGGCGTCCTGGTCGTACGCCGTCTCGGAGAAGAACGGGGAGAATTTGCTGTTGAAGGGGGAGTAGCCCACGACAAGCGGGGTGTCGGCGTCGACCACACGGTCAGGCTCCGCCGCCGCCTCCTCCTCGATAGCCGGCTCCTCCGCCGGTTCGGCCGCAGGCTCCTCCTCGGCCTCCGCCGATTCGGCCGGCTCCCCGGCGGTCGCCTCCGCCGCCGGCTCCCCGGCGGTCTCAGGCTCCGCGGCGGTGTCCGCCGTGCCGCTGCTGCCGCAGCCGGCCAGCGCGAATACCATCGCGAGAGCCAGGATGAGGGAGAGAATTCTGCTCAGTTTGCTCATTTGATTGTCCTCCTTGTGTTGATTTTTTATTCCGTTCGCTTGCGCGAAGTATGCGCAGGTTTCGCAGTTCATTCTTTAGCCATACAATGTGAATTTATTTTATCTGCCATATAATATAGGAAATTAAAACAAATGATATTGGTATGCTTATCATTGTAATTACTTCCCTCAATGCTCAATTTACGGGCACCTCACGAAGCACCTCTCGAAGCCTTATCCTCATACTTTCCTTTTATTGCCAATCCTATCACACCCGTCATAATCAATCTCGAAAGAACAAGCACAATGATACTCACAGGCAAAAAACCTCGTGGTGCAAACAAAAAGCCGTAGATCAGTTCTACAGTCAAGAGAACACAAAATATGATCCGGGAATTTCTTCTCCCCAGATCTTTTGCGAACGCTAAAGCCAGTATAAGGATTATCTTGATGATGATAGCGCCTGCTGCAATCGTTAATCGAATACCCTGTAGCCCCGCATAAGTAAACATAGTCCCGATAAGCGCCAGGTTGCTGGCTGCTACCAACAGCAGAAACAGCTTGTAATTGTACCCTTTTCGGAGATAAACGATTCCGAATACCAAAGCAAGGCAGTTTATTACATTATAAAGCGCACCTGCAAACTTAGGATACGGTGCTCGGAGCAATGGTACAAGAATCAAAGTATTCATTATAAGGAGCACGATCATCATGATCATATGGATCTGCTTCATCGCCTTACTATTCATTTTCATGTTGCATAATCCTCTTCAAAAGCCGGTTCTTGAATCAATCAAGGGGAACGAACAATTCCAGATCTTCGCCCGTATCACCTGACATATCAAACAATTCCGTGCAATCTTTATCTAAGTAGATTTCAGATACA
>CAJOFW010000033.1 GCA_905234005.1 uncultured Oscillospiraceae bacterium | reverse complement strand
ATCGCCTCGCGGCGTCCTCGATGGAACGCACCGCTTTACGACAGGTCTCCACACTGCCGCACCGTGAGCAGACGGATAATTCCTCCTTTTCTTATGTACGCGCGCCCATAGGGTGGAGTGGACGCGCGCCAACGAAATGCGGCTTTTGCTTGCGAAGAAAGGCCGAAAGAACTTTACAGAATCGTATGACAGAATCGTATGTCTATTATATCACAGACAATACGGCAATGCACGCATTATTTTGCGAAATTTCGGGCGTTTGCCGGAATCATTCCCCGTTCAATATTGCCTCGATCTGCTCCGGCTCGGGCATGGAGCGGATCGCGCCTTTTCTGGTCGTGACGAGGTAGGCGGCGGCGTTGGCGAAGCGGAGCATTTCGAGGCGCTGGGCCTCGGTGAGATCGTCCGCGCCGTGGTCGAGGGCGTAGTGCAGCACGCACGCGCAGAACGTATCGCCCGCGCCGGTCGTCTCGATCGTGCCGCCGAGCCGGAAGGACGGGACGAATACGTGTCTGCCGCCGAAGAAGCTGTAGCTGCCGTCGGCCCCGGCGGTGACGTTCAGGATTTTGATGTTCGGGTACCGCTCCTGCAGCATCGCCGCGCCGCGCTCAAAATCCGCCTTGCCGGTCATGGTCTCGCCGGTCATGAATTCGAGCTCGTTGTCGGCGATTTTGAGGATGTCGCACTGTCCGAGGCCCCACTCGATCTGCGCCTTCGCGTCGTCGAGGCTGCCCCACAGCGGCGGGCGGAGGTTCGGGTCGAAGGATATCAGCGCCCCGCTCTCCTTCGCGATGGCGACGGCCTTTTTCGTCGCCGCGCGCACGCCGTCGTGCGTCATCGACAGCGTGCCGAAGTGGAATATGCGGGCGTTTCGCAGCATATCCACGGGCAGCTCATCCTCCCGCAGCAGCATATCCGCGCCGGGGTCGCGGTAGAACGAGAAATCCCGGTCGCCGTTTTCGAACGTGTGCACGAACGCAAGCGTCGTATGCGCCGCGCCGTCGAGAACAAGCCCGGACACGTCGATGCCGACGGCCTGCGCCGTATCGCGCAGGCTGCGTCCGAACAGATCGTCGCCCACCTTGCCGATGAACGCGGTGCGATGGCCGAGCTTTTGCAGCATCGCCAGCACGTTGCAGGGCGCTCCGCCGGGGTTTGCCTCGAACAGGGGGTTTGCCTGCTCCGACTGCCCGTTCTCCGTAAAGTCGATCAGCAGCTCGCCGAGGGCGACAACGTCAAAAGGCTCACGCATATCCGAATCTCCCATTTGTTCAGTCTCCGCTGCGGCGCAGTTCTCCGCGCCGTCTTCCGTTTCATCCTTCGCGCCGTTTTCCGCGCCGTCTTCCGTTTCGACGCCGTACAGCCACACGAAGCCGTAGCCGCGCAGCTCGATCCACTCGTCGCCCCACGCCGCGCCGGAGCGAAGCTCCGTGTCGCCCCGGGCGGGGTTCAATATCCAGCGCGGGTGCTCCGAGAAGTTGAACAGCGCCGTCAGCCGCTCCGTACCGTACCGCCGCCGGAAGCCGAGGATCTGATCGGAGCCGGTGTCGAATACGTCCGTCTCCGCGTCGGCCCGGAACACCGGATGCGCCGCCCGGAGCTGCTCCAGCTCCCGCAGCGCCCGGAAGATGTGCCCCTGCGGCGTCTGCGGGGCGTTCCGGCGCTCCGCGTCCTCCCACGGGAAGCGGCCGCGATGCACATAGCGGCTGTCCTCCTGCTTTTCGGGGTCGTCGTGGTAGGTGTAGTCGTTGAGGCGGCCCAGCTCGTCGCCGCTGTATATGACCGGGATGCCGCTCTGCGTCAGCATCCAGGCGTGCAGCATGACGTCGCAGTCGAGCGCCCGCTGCCGCTCCTCCGGGGTCGCGGCGGACTCCAGACCGCAGAGCGAGGCGGTCGTGCCGCACATGCGGGCGTCGCCGAGGCGGGGGTCGTCGTTGTACAGCTCGCCCCGCGCCCAGCTTCCGGGGAATACGCCGGAAAACCAGTCGTTTAAGTAGCGCTTGTGCGGCACCTCGCCCTGCCCCAGATGCTCCCACAGCCACGGGTAGTCAAGCCCCCAGCCGATGTCGTCGTGACAGCGCAGATAGTTCTGGAACGAGTACGCCCGGGGCAGGGCGCATACCTGCTCCATCTGCCGCCGGAGAAGGCGCACGTCCCGGGTGGCCAGCGTGTGCCAGGTCGTGCACATGGTGGTCGCGTTGTACAGGATGTGGCACTCCGGCCTCTCGGGCGAGCCGAAATACGGCGCGAGCTTCTGCGGCTCCATCACCACCTCGCCGAGCAGCAGCACGCCGGGGCATACGATGTGACAGGCGAGGTTCAAAAGCCGCGCCAGCGTGTGCACCTGCGGAAGGTTGCGGCAGTCCGTGCCGAGCTGCTTCCAGATGTACGGGATCGCGTCGAGCCGGATGACGTCCACGCCGCGATTGGTGAGGTACAGCAGGTTCTCCGTCATGTCGTTGAGCACCATCGGGTTGGCGTAGTTGAGATCCCACTGGTAGGGGTAGAAAAACGTCATGACCACCTTCCGGCAGTCGTCGAGCCAGGTGAAATTTCCCGGGGCGGTTGTCGGGAACACCTGCGGGACGGTCTTCTCGTACTCGTTCGGGATGTCCCAGTTGTCGAAGAAGAAGTAGCGGCTCCGGGCCGTGGGGTCGCCCGCTCTCGCGGCCTTCGCCCACGGGTGCTCCTCGCTGGTGTGGTTCATCACAAAGTCGAGACACAGGCTGATCCCCCGCTCGCGGCAGGTATCCGCCAGCGCCTCGAGATCGTCCATCGTCCCGAGGGACGGCTCCACGGTGCGGAAATCGGCCACGGCGTAGCCGCCGTCGCTGCGGTTTTTCACGGTCTTCAGAAGCGGCATCAGGTGCAGGTAGTTCACGCCGCACTCCTCGAGGTAATCGAGCTTTTCGGCCACGCCGTTAAGGTTCCCGGCGAAGGCGTCCACATACAGCATCATGCCGAGCAGTCCTTCACCGCGATACCAGTCCGGCCCGGCCAGCCGCTTCTCGTCGAGCGCCCGCAGCGCAGGCTTGCGGTCGGCGTAGGCGCGGCGGAGCATTTCAATGAAGTAAGCGAACGCGGCCTCGTCGCCGCCGTACAGCTCGCCGTACAGCCGCTTCAGCTCGTCATGGCATTCCAGCAGACGGGTTTCCATATTGTTTGTGTTCATAGTCAGCCTCTTGGTCAAAATCCTGTGCCGCCGGCTGTTTCCGGCGGAAATAGAGCCGGGCGCACGGGTAGTCGCCCAGCAGCGGCGGGAGGGTACAGCCGGCGTACATCAGCGCCGCGCCGGTGTACGCGGCGGCGTCCGCGTCCGCGTTCGCGCCGCCGCCGTCGGCGCGGGTCAGCGTGTAGACCGCCGCGGGGTCGAGTCCCTTCAGACGCAGGTGCAGCGGGCGGGGATTCGATTCGGGCGAACGCGTGACCACGGTCACGAGAACGGCGTCGCCGCCCTCGGATACGAGCTGCCACGCGCTGTAAATCGCCGTGTCGGTCAGGCGGTAATAACGGCCGGTCAATACGAGCGGCTGTATCTCGTCCCGATACCGGGCGATCAGCCCGCGTATCTCCGCCCGCTCGGCCTCCGTCAGCGCGGCGGGGTCCAGCTCGCAGCCGAACGAGCCGGCCATCGCGGTGACGGCGCGGGTGAAAAGCGGCGTGTGACGGCCCGTCTGGTGGTTCGGGGAGGATGAGACGTGCGCTCCGACGGCGGACGGCGGATAGCCGTAGGACAGGCCGCGCTGGATGCCCAGCCGGGCGATGGGGTCGGTGTTGTCGCTGGCCCATATCTGCGGAAAATACGCCAGCATCCCGGCGTCGAACCGGCCGCCGCCCCCGGCGCAGCCCTCGAACAGGACGTCGGGAAACGCCGCCGTCAGCCGGTCGAGAAGACCGTACAGCCCGAGCATATAGCGGTGGGCGGTCTCGCCCTGCCGTTCGGGGGGCAGGGCCGCGCTGTAAACGTCGGACAGGCTGCGGTTCATGTCCCACTTCACGTAGGCGATCGGATGCGACCGAAGAAGCCCGGATATCGTGTTGTACAGAAAGTCCGTGACCTCCGGCCGCGACAGGTCGAGCACGAGCTGATCGCGGCTCATCGCCGGCTTGCGGCCGGGCACCCGGAGCGCCCAGTCGGGGTGCGCCCGGTACAGGTCGGAGTTCTCGCTCACCATCTCCGGCTCGAGCCAGATGCCGAACAGAAGCCCCGTCTCGCGGACGCGGCGGATGAGCGGCGACAGCCCGCCGGGGAGCTTGCCGGGGTGGGGGAACCAGTCGCCGAGCGCCCGGGTGTCGTCGTCGCGCTGACCGAACCAGCCGTCGTCGAGGACGAAAAGCTCCGCGCCCAGCGCCGCCGCGCCCTCGGCGATGCGGACGAGCCTGTCCTCGTCGAAGTCGAAGTAGGCGGCCTCCCAGCTGTTGAGCAGCACCGGACGCGGGGAGAGCGCGAACCGGCTGCGGCAGAGGCAGCACGGGATGAACCGGTGGAAAATGTGCGACAGCGCCGTGAGGCCGTCGGCGGTGAAGGCGAGGATGACCTCGGGCGTGACGAAGACCTCGCCCGGCGCGAGCGTCCACGAAAAGCCGTCGGCGTTTATGCCCGATACGACGCGGACGGAGCCGGCCTGATCCAGCTCGATGTCCGTCCGGTGGCTTCCCGAATACACGGGCATGATCCCATAGCATTCGCCGGCGTCCTCCGTCGCCTCCGGCTCGCACAGGATCACGAACGGGTTGTGCTGGTGGCTGGACGCCCCCCGCCGCGACAGCACCGACTGCACGCCGTGGAGAAGCGGCGCGCGCTCCGGCGTCATCTCCATCGTGTGCCGCCCGTGGAAGTGGATAAGCTCCCACGCGCCGAAGGGGATGTCAAGGCAGAGGGAGGCGGCTTTCTCGAGGCGGACGGCGCCCGTGCCGGTGTTGGTGATGCGGACGGCCCGGGTGATGACGTCCCACGCCTCGTACACGCCGTAGAGAAGCTCGACCTCGACCCCGGCGGCGGCGTCGGAGAGCGTCACCGACAGCGTCTCGGCGGCGGCGTCCGGATCGAAGGCGGCGGGCAGACCGGAAAGCGCGTATTTGCCGGGGCGTATCTCGTGCCGGACGTACCGCAGCAGAGCGCCGCATACGCCGCTCTCCGCCGTCAGCTCCAGCGACGGGAGGCGGTAATCGCCCGTGTTCGAGCCGCTGTACTCCTGCGGCAGGGTATCGAGCGACCAGCCCCGGCCCTCCCGCATTTCGTAGGGGTTCGGCGAGAAGCCGCAGTCACGGGGCAGGTACAGACGGCGGAAATCCCCCGCCGCCCGCCGCCCGTAATACAGGTGCAGAAGGTGCCCGAGCGGGTCGAGGCCCATCTGGCAGGCGGTGTGCGCCGTCGTCAGCGTAAAGAGGTTCGTGTCAGGGGTGAAGACAATGCTCATGCAGGATCGTCCTCCGGAAAATGTTCAGATTCGTTTACCGGCCGTTCCGACGATGGCTCCGCCGGCGGCTCCGCTTCCGGCTCGAGCTTTTTGAATACCTCGTCGAGCAGCAGCGCGTCGATATAGCACGGCATCGACAGGCCGAAGAGCAGAAGCAGCGGCGCGCCGATCCGGTAGTATCGTATGGCCAGCAGCCACAGGCCGACCGCCGCCGCCGCCATGCACAGCGTGCGGGGGAAGTACGACACCATCAGCACGGCGGCGTTTTTGAGCGTGCCCCGCAGCGTGTTCTCATACCGCGCCAAAAGCGCGAACGCGTATTGCGATACGGCCAGCGCCAGCACCGCGATCGCCGCGACGCCGACACGCAGAACCGGGACGGTCGCGAGCGCGGCCAGATAGTCGACGTACAGAAGCGCCGCCGCCAGCAGGATGAGAAGCCACAGAAGCGTCGCCTTTTTGAGGTTTGCGGCAAACGAGCGGAAAAACGGCCGGACGATGTAGGCCTCCTCCTGCCGGACGATGCGGATCACGATGTCGTGCATCGCGGTGACCGCCGCCCCGGCGGTGATCACGGGCAGACAGCACACGAGCGTGAGAAGGTTCAGCGCCAGCAGATCCCAGGCGACGGCCATGGCCCGCATAAACGGGTTTTCCATATCGAACAGACGGCGCATGAACCCCGCCTCCCTTCCCTGTTCCGAAAACATCCCCGCCCCGGTGGGGGCGGGGACGCGGTTACGGTTGTTCGGATGTAGTGGTAATACGGCTGTGCCGGTGTACGGTCGATCAGCCCTTGACAGCGCCGGAGGTGACGCCCTCGACGATGTAGCGCTGCAGGAACACGTACAGGATGAGGATCGGCAGCATGGCCAGCAGCAGGGCGGCCATCACAAGACCGATGTCGGTGGAGTAGGTGCCGTAGAACGCCTGCGTGGCGATGGGGATCGTGTAAAGCTCCTTCTTCGTCAGCACGAGGCTGGGCAGCAGGTAGTCGTTCCAGTACGCCATGGCGTTGATGATCGCGACGGTGGCGACGGTGGGCTTGAGCAGGGGGAACACGATCCGCCAGTATGTCTGCCAGCGGCTGCAGCCGTCGATGGTGGCGGCCTCCTCCAGCTCAAGCGGGATGTTCGTCTTGATCGCGCCGTGGAACATGAACATCGCCATCGACACCGAGAAGCCGACGTGCATCAAAATCAGCGTGATGCGGTGGTTCAGCACGCCCAGCGTGCCGCCGTAGACGGATACCAGAGGAACCATCAGCACCTGGAAGGGGATGACCATCGAGGCGATCATCAGCGAGAACATCAGCGTGCACACCTTCCAGCTCCCGTTGCGGACGATGACGAAGGCCGTCATGGACGAGACCACGATCGTCAGCACCGTCGAGCAGGAGGTGATGAGCAGGGAGTTGCCGAAGACCGTCCAGAAGTTCATCTTCTTCATGGCCTCGGGGAAGTTCTGCAGGGTGAAGCCGTGCGCGCCGATCAGCGCGAGCGGGTTCGAGGTGATGTCCGCCTTCGTCTTGAAGACGTTGACGATGACGAGCAGGAACGGGAAGATGAAGCAGATGAACAGTACGAGCAGGACGACCCACATGATGATGTGGGCGATTTTCTTTTGCCGTGCGGCTTTCTCGTTTTCGGTCATTACGCCTCAACCTCCCCTCTCTTGCCGACCATGACCTGCGTGACGCCGACGATGGCGCACACGAGGAAGAGGATCAGCGCCTCGGCCTGGCCGAGGCCGTAGTTCTTGTAGGTGAACGCCTGGTTGTAGACGTGCATCGCCGCCATGACCGACGAGTTGAACGGCTCGCCGTTCGTCAGGGACAGGTTCACGTCGTACACCACGAAGCAGCGGGTGATGCTCAGGAAGATGCACTGCACGAAGCTCGAGCGCATCAGGGGGATCGTCACGTTCATCATGGCCTGCCCGGAGGTGCAGCCGTCGATCATCGCGGCCTCCTGCACGTCCCTCGACACGCTCATGAAGCCCGCCACATAGATGAGCATCATGTAGCCGGCGTATTGCCATACCGATACGAGTATCAGGCAGAACATCGCGCCGTTTGTCGTCGCCAGCAGCGACGAGGAATTGAAGATCGCCACGAACGCGCGGTTGAAGACGAACTTCCACACGTAGCCGAGGACGATGCCGCCGATCAGGTTCGGGACAAAGAAGCCGGCGCGGAAGAAGTTCTGTCCCTTGACGCCCTGCGTCACGAGATACGCCAGCGCGAACGCCACGATGTTGATGAGCACGACGGCGAAGACCGAGTAGATCACGGTGCGGCCCATCGCGTGCCAGTAGTCCGCGTCCCTGAAGGCGGCCGCGAAATTCGCAAAGCCCACAAAGGGCTTTGTGGCGCTGATGCCGTCCCAGCTCGTCAGGGTCAGGTAGAGACCGTAGACGAACGGCACGATGACGACGCACAGAAACAGGATCGTGCCCGGCCCGGCGAACATCAGGTATTGCTGGATTTTATAGGATAACTTGTTTTGTTTCATAGAGTATCCGTTCCATTCTGCCGCTTCGCTTTGTGCGGGGGGATCGGAACGCGCTCCAAGCGGCCTGTGAGCGCCCCGGCGGAGGCGGCCCGGAGGGGGAGGAATACCGGGTGATCGGATATTCTCCGCCCTCCGGGCCGTCCGGCTTCCGTTTCGATGCCGTCCGGCTTTCGCTTAGTGCTCGCCGACCTCGGCGGTGGCCCAGTAGGCGGTCACCTCATCGGCAAAGCCCGCGCGGTCGGTCTGACCGGCGAGGTACTTCTGGAAGGACGCGCCGACCTTGGCGTAGTGGTCGTCGGGCAGGTAGTTGTAGTTGCCGATCATCGCGCCGGTGTCCGCGTAGGACTTGACGGAGGCGCCGAGGGGATCGGCGACCGCCAGCGTGATGTTGGAGAACGCGGGAACGAGAGCGCACTCGTTCACGACGAAGTCCTGGCCCTCCTCGTCATAGACGAGCCAGTTCAGGAAGTCCTTCGCGGCCTGCACCTGCTCGGCGGAGGTGTTGTCGGAGGAGTCGATGAAGAAGTACTTGGAGCCGCCGCCGACGAGCTTGTCGCTCGAGCCGTCGCCGGAGTCGTTGGGAACGGGCATGATGCCCATGTTCTCGGTGTAGTCATAGGCGTTGATGACCGACCAGTCCCAGTTGCCGCCGAACATGAAGGCCAGCTCGCCCTCGGCCAGCTTCTGCTCGGTGACCTCGCGCTCCGCGGAGATGGCGGAGTCCTTCGCGTAGTTGTTGTCCTTGAGGACGTCGAAGGTGTCCATCAGGGCGTTGAACTTCGCGTCGTCGATGAGGCTGATGGAGCCGTCCTTGATGCCGGCGATGAACGCGTCGGGATCGTCCTGCTGCTCATAGACCTCGGCGAGGAAGTGCGCGCCCAGAGACCAGTCCTCCTTCATGACGCCGGTGGGGGCCTCCATGCCGCCCGCGATGCAGGCGTCGATCAGGGCCTGGAAGTCCTCGGTCGTCTGGATGGCCGTGGGATCGAAGGCGCTGCCGGTCGCCGCCTCGATGGCGTCGGCGTTGTAGATGATGCCGCGCGCCTCGACGCATACCGGGAAGCCGTACACCTTGCCGCCGATGCTGATCGCCTGCGTGGTGTCGTTCACCCAGTCCTGATCGGACAGATCAACGGCGTGCTCGGCCGCGAGGGAGTAGACGTCCTTCGCGTCCACCATCGAGATGGTGTAGGGGTCGTTCGCCGCGTAGCGGGTGGACAGGTGCGCCGCGACCGTGTCGGAGGAGTAGTAGACCTCGACGTCCACGCCCTTCTCGGCGGAGTAGCGCTCGGCCATTTCCTCCATCTGGCTCTGGATCTCCATCTTCGAGTTGAAGATCGTGATCGCGACCGCGCCGTCGCCGCCGGACGAGGCGCTTTCGCCGCTGCTGCTCCCGCCGCCGCAGGCGGCCAGGGCGAGAACCATCACGAGGGCCAGAAGGGCTGCAATAACTCTCTTTTTCATTGTCGTTTCCTTTCCATATTTGAAAGATTGATCCGCGCAGCGT
>CAJOFW010000032.1 GCA_905234005.1 uncultured Oscillospiraceae bacterium | reverse complement strand
GCGTCGTGCTGCCGCAGGCGCTGCCGCATTTCATGCCCGCGTACAAGGGGGAAATCACGGCGCTCATCAAGGCGACGGCCGTCGTCGGCTACGTGGCCGTGCAGGATCTCACCAAGATGGGCGACATCGTCCGCAGCCGGACATACGAGGCGTTCTTTCCGCTGATCGCCGTGGCGGTCATCTATTTCGTGCTCGCGGCGATCCTGACGTTTTTTGTCAACAAGATCGAGCTTCGCGTCGACCCGCGGCGCAGAGGCCGCGAGAGCATCCTGCGGGGCATTGACGCCCACGGATGAACGCGCCGACCGGCAAACGCCGCGCCGGACGCGAAAAAGACAAAAAAATACGCGGAAAGCAGGGACAAAAACCTTGCATTGCGCGGCGTAAGCTGGTATAATATTCGAGCTTGCCAATTACGCACGGACGCCGACGCACGACCCGGTTCACGGGCGGTCATCGGGCGGTACGCATCGGGCGGGTTTCGCCGGGTGCTTTCGCGCCGCGTGATCGTCGGGTGATGGTCGTAAGAAAGACGCGTCCGGAGGGTAAACTGAATAAACAAGGAGGATCATCGTAATGGCAGTAGTTTCCATGAAACAGCTCCTCGAGGCCGGCGTGCATTTCGGTCACCAGACCCGCCGCTGGAACCCCAAGATGGCAGAGTACATCTACATGGAGCGCAACGGCATCTATATCATCGACCTGCAGAAGACGGTCAGGAAGCTGGAGGAGGCGTATTCCTTTGTGCGCTCTCTGGCCGAGGACGGCAAGTCCATCCTGTTTGTCGGCACGAAGAAGCAGGCGCAGGACGCCGTCCGCGAGGAGGCGTCGAGGGTCGGCCAGTTCTACGTGAACGCCCGCTGGCTCGGCGGCATGCTCACGAACTTCAAGACCATGCGCACCCGCGTCGACCGTCTCAACCAGCTCAAGCGGATGCAGGAGGACGGCACGTTCGATATGCTTCCCAAGAAGGAAGTCATCAAGCTCATGAAGGAGCAGGAGAAGCTCGAGCGCTACCTCGGCGGCGTCAAGGAGATGAAGAAGCTCCCCGGCGCTCTGTTCGTCATCGACCCCCGCAAGGAGCACAACGCCGTCGCGGAGGCCCGCAAGCTGCACATCCCCATCGTGGCCATCGTCGATACGAACTGCGACCCCGATGAGATCGACTACGTCATCCCCGGCAACGACGACGCCATCCGCGCCATCCGCCTGATCTCCTCCACCATGGCGAACGCCGTGCAGGAGGGCCGTCAGGGCGCCGACGCCGCCGCCGACGAAGCACCCGCCGAAGAAGCTGCCAAGGAGGAATAATAACAAAATGGCTATTACCGCTGCTGCTGTAAACGAGCTGCGCAAGATGACCGGCTCGGGACTGATGGATTGCAAGAAGGCCCTGCAGGCCTGTGACGGCGATATGGACAAGGCCGTCGACTATCTCCGCGAGAAGGGTCTCGCCGGCGCGGCCAAGAAGGCCGACCGCGTGGCCGCCGAGGGCGCCGCGTACGCCGCCGTCGTGGACGGCGTGGGCGTCGTCGTGGAGGTCAACTGCGAGAGCGACTTCGTCGGCGGAAACGACCTGTTCCAGGCGTTCGTCCGCGACCTCGCCGTCGTCATCGCGAAGGAGAACCCCGCCGACGTGGACGCGCTCGCGTCCTGCAAGTGGGTGGACGGCACCATGACCGTCGCCGACGCGAAGAACGAGCTGTTCCTGTCCGTGCGTGAGAACATCCAGATCCGCCGCTTTGCCCGCGTAGAGGGCGGCGTGTCCGTCGCCTACGTCCACATGGGCGGCAAGATCGGCGTGCTCGTGAACCTCGACACCGCCAGCACCGCCGACGCGGTCATCGAGCTTGGCAAGGACGTCGCGATGCAGATCGCGGCCATGAACCCGCAGTATCTCGACAAGTCCCTTGTGGACGAGGCGTTCATCGCCCACGAGAAGGAGGTTCGTCTCGCCGCGGCCAAGGCCGACCCGAAGAACGCGAAGAAGCCCGAGGCCATCATCGAGAAGATCGTCATGGGCGGCATCGAGAAGTACTACAAGGAAATCTGCCTCCTGCAGCAGGCCTACGTCAAGGGCGAGGGCGAGGACGTCGCCGCCCACGTCGCGGCCGTCGCGAAGGAGGTCGGCGCACCGATCGCCGTCAAGTCCTACGTCCGCTTCGAGAAGGGCGAGGGCATCGAGAAGCGTCAGGACGACCTCGCCGCCGAGGTCGCGAAGATGATCGGCTGATCGACACCGAATCCACGAAATGCAAGCGCTGCCTTCAGCCGTCCGGCATGAAGGCAGCGCTTTTGCCGCACGCGGCGCACGCGGCGCGGGGTGAGTCGGTTGACAAATCCGCGGGCGGGATACTATAATAGCAAAAGTCTGTATCTGAAAACAGCTTGTACGCGGAAATATCTGTGCGCAGAAATATTTATACGCAGAAACATCTGTAAGTCAAAATGTATATACGCAGGAATTGAGGTGGTTCCATGGGCGAGCCGATCATCGAGCTTCGTGGACTTTACAAGACCTTCGGCACGGGAGACGGCGAGGTGCGGGCGCTGTCCGACATCAACATCACCGTGGACGCGGGGGATATATTCGGCATCATCGGCCTGTCCGGCGCGGGCAAGAGCACGCTTGTGCGGTGCATAAACCTGCTGGAGCGGCCCACCCGGGGCGAGGTCATCGTGAACGGGCAGAGCATGACGGCGCTGTCCGATAAGGAGCTGCGCCGGGCGCGCCAGTCGATCAGCATGATCTTCCAGAGCTTCAACCTGCTCATGCAGCGCACGGCGCTCGAGAACATCTGCTTTCCGATGGAGCTTGCCGGCGTGCGGCGGGAGGACGCCCGCGCCCGGGCCAGGGAGCTTCTCGAGGTCGTCGATCTGCCCGACAAGGCGGACGCGTACCCGGTGCAGCTCTCCGGCGGGCAGAAGCAGCGCGTCGCCATTGCCCGCGCCCTCGCCAGCGATCCGCGCGTGCTGCTGTGTGACGAGGCGACGAGCGCCCTCGACCCCAAGACGACGCGGTCGATCCTCGCGCTTTTGCAGGAGCTGAACCGAAAGCTCGGCGTGACCGTCGTCGTCATCACGCATGAGATGCGGGTGGTGGAGCAGATCTGCAACCGCGTCGCGATTCTGGAGCGCGGCGTCGTGCAGGAGACCGGGCTTGTCTCGGACGTTTTCAACAACCCGCAGTCGGCGGCGGCGCGTGTGCTGCTGCGCGGCGCGGCGGCGGACGAGGACGGAGAGGAGGCGGCGAAGGATGTTCAGTGAGGCCGATATCACCCTGCTGCAAAACATCGTGCACAACGAGCTTGCGTCGGCGCTGTGGCAGACTGTGTATATGACGTTTCTGCCGACGATCATCGCGTTCGCGGTCGGTCTGCCGCTGGGCGTGCTGCTCGTGATCGGCGAGGAGGGCGGCATCCGCCCGCTGCCGAAGCCGCTGATGCGGACGCTGAACGTGATCATCAATCTCTTGCGCTCGGTGCCGTTTCTGATTCTGCTCGTCGTCGTGCTGCCCGTGTCGCGGTTCATCGTCGGCACGACGGTCGGCTCCCCGGCGATCATCTTCCCGCTGGCCATCGCCGCGTTCCCGTTCGTGGCACGGCTTGTGGAGACGTCCATCCGCGAGGTGGACAAGGGCGTCGTCGAGGCGGCGCAGGCCATGGGCGCAAGCCCGTTCCAGATCATATGGAAGGTGCTGATCCCCGAGGCCAAGCCGGCGCTGATCTCGAATTTCACCGTGGCCCTGATCACGATCTTCGGCTACGGCGCGATGGCCGGCATCGTCGGCGGCGGCGGCATCGGCGCGATTGCCGTGAACTACGGCTACTACCGCCGGAAGCTGCTCGTGCTGTATCTGTGCGTGATCCTGATGATCATTCTCGTGCAGCTCTTCCAGACGATCGGCAACACCGTCACGAAAAAGACCGACAAACGACTGCGGTAAACCGATTTACGCACGTAAATCTCTTTACATATTATTATCAAAAGGAGACATAAGCATGAAAAAGACAATCGCACTGCTGCTTGCGCTGGTGCTCGCGATCGGTCTGCTGGCCGGCTGCGGCAGCAGCTCGAACGACACCGCCGCTGAGGCCGCGCCCGAGGCCGAGGCCGCCGCCCCCGAGGCGGAAGCCGCCGCCCCCGAGGGACCGCCGACGAGCCCGCCGAGGCTGAGGCCGAGGAAGCCGCGCCCGCCGAGACCGTCACCATCCGCGTGGCCGCCTCCCCGACGCCGCACGCCGAGATCCTCGCCGTCGCGAAGGAGATCCTCGCCGCGCAGGGCATCGACCTCGAGATCATCGAGTACACCGACTACGTCCAGCCCAATCTGGTCGTCGACAGCGGCGAGGTGGACGCGAACTACTTCCAGCACACCCCGTATCTGAACACGTTCAACGACGAGTACGGCACGGACATCGTGTCCGCCGGCCTCATCCACTACGAGCCGTTCGGCATCTACGCCGGCAAGACGGCCTCCCTCGACGAGCTGCAGGAGGGCGCGCAGATCATCATCCCGAACGACGGCTCGAACGAGACACGCGCTCTGCTCCTGCTCCAGCAGGAGGGCCTGATCACGCTGGCGGACGGCGTCGACGCCTCCTCCAACGCGACGAAGCAGGACATCGTCGACAACCCCCTGAACCTCGACATCGTGGAGATGGAGGCCGCGCAGCTTCCGCTGTCCCTGCAGGACGTCGACCTCGGCGTCATCAACGGCAACTACGCCCTTGACGCCGGCCTGAACGCCGGCACCGACGCCCTCGCCATCGAGGACGCCTCCGGCGACGCGGCGCAGACCTACGCGAACCTGATCGGCGTCAAGGCCGGCAACGAGAACAGCGACGCGATCGTCGCCCTGATCGCCGCCCTCCAGTCCGACGAGGTGCGCACCTTCATCGAGGACACCTACGAAGGCGCGGTCGTGCCCATCTTCTAATACTTTTTCTTGAAAGAAAAAGTATCAAAAAGAACTTTATATTCGCTTCAATCGGGAGTGAGTATAAAATCAGTTTGGAACCACTTCGCTGCGAAGGCGATGAAATGATCCCGATTGATTGATTCCAGGGCATAAAAAAATCCGTCCCCGTTCGGGGGACGGATTTTTTTATGCGGTTGGGATCGCCTGGATTACTCGAGGGTATCCTTGTTTCCGAAGTGTTCCTTTGTGATCGCGATGACCGTACCGGAGAGGGCGAGCAGGGCGATGAGGTTCGGGATGGCCATGAGGCCGTTGAGCGCGTCGCCGATGTTCCAGACGATGTCGAGGCCGAGCATGGAGCCGATGACGAGGACGACGCAGAACAGGATCTTATAGACGAGCGTGGCGGTCTTGGCGGCCCTGCCGAACAGGAACTCGCAGCAGCGGGCGCCGTACAGCGACCAGCTCAGAACCGTGGACAGCGCGAAGCAGGTAAGGCCGAGGGCGATGATGACGCCCGCGATCCGGCCGCCGAAGATGCCGGAGAAGGCCTGAATGACCATCTCGGAGCCGTGGCCGACGCCCCACTCGATGCCGTCGATGCCGACCTGGCCGGCAAGGCCCATGAGCAGCGCCAGAGCCGTCAGCGTGCAGATGACGATGGAGTCCATGAACACCTCGAAGATGCCGTAAACGCCCTGCTTGACGGGGTTCGTCTCGCTGGTGGCGGCGTGGGCGATCGGGGCGGAGCCGAGGCCGGCCTCGTTCGAGAATACGCCGCGGGCGATGCCCTTCTGGATGGTGGTCATGATGCCGACGCCGAGCGCGCCGCCGGCGATGGCGCGGGGGCTGAACGCGCCCTTGAAGATCGCGCCGAGGACGACGCCGATCTGGCCGATGTTGCCGAACACGACGATCAGCGCGGAGACGATATACACGACGGCCATGAACGGCACGAGCTTCTCGGTGACGGTGCCGATACGCTTGATGCCGCCGATGATGACGACGGCCGTGATGACGGCGACGATGACGCCGATCGTGATGCGAAGGGCGGTGTTGCCGTCCACATTGCCGCCGAACGCGCCGATGGCGGTGCTGATGGCGGTGGCCATGGAGTCGACCTGCGTCGTGTTGCCGATGCCGAAGGAGGCGATCATGCCGAAGAACGCGAAGACGTAGGCGAGCCAGACCCAGTTCTTGCCGAGGCCGTTTCTGATGTAGTACATCGGGCCGCCGACCCAGTCGCCCTGCTCGTTGCGCTCACGGTACTTGACGGCGAGGACGACCTCGGAGTACTTCGTGACCATGCCCACGAGGGCGGAGATCCACAGCCAGAACACAGCGCCGGGGCCGCCGATGAAGATCGCGCCCGTGACGCCGGCGATGTTGCCGGTGCCGACCGTGGCGGCCAGAGCGGTCGTCAGCGCCTGGAACGGCGTGACCTCGCCCTTGCCGGCGTCCTGCTTCTTGAACATCTTGCCGATGGTGTTGCGCATCGTGTAGCCGAATTTGGTGAACTGGATGAAGCCCGACCGGATGCTCAGATACAGGCCGGTGCCGACGAGCAGCACGAGCATGACGGGACCCCAGGCAAAATCGTCTACAGCGGCGACAATGTCTGCAAATGACATAAGTGTATGTCTCCTCTCGAAAAGATTTTTATTAACAGGGCGGGAAGGCTCCGCCCGTGTTTTATGGGTAAAAAAGTATGAGCATACCGACAAGGGCGGGTATGCTCAGGCAAATGCATTCGCGCCCGCGGCGATGACCGCGGGGCTTTTTTCTGTCCTTTTGCCTGAGAGATTGGACGGCGCGGACGCCGTCTTGCACCTTCGGCCCCCGCGTTTCATGCGGGCGTCTCCAGAATGCGATCCGCTTGCAGTCTGCTTTGCCTGATAATGTTATTCCTTCGGCGGCGCGGCTTAAACCCGCGCTCTTTTCTGCAAGCCTCAACTCGCGTGATATGTACTTTTAGAAACGCTAATACATATAATAATATATACGATGACAGGCGATTTCGCAACCTGTCAATTCACCGATTATTCCCATTCGCGGCCGGTGAATTCTGTGCAACATCACAATCCCGTTCGGGATACGGCGCGTAGGCGGCGCGGTTGAGGATGCAGGCGTACAGCACGGCCTCGCAGGGGCCGTCGCCCCACCGCTGGGCGGCGGCGCAGCCGTGACGATGTGCGTTCGGGTGGTCGAGGGGCCGCGTCAGGGCGTACAGGGCGTTTCGCCGCGCCTCGAAGCTGTCCGCGCCCCGGCCGATGCCTGCGACGCGGGGGAGATGCCTGCCGCGTCCGCACCCGGCGCAGCGAAGGTACACCCGGTCGGGGAATACGACCGGCTCATACGGCTCGGCGCACAGCGCCTCCCCGTTCAGGCCGCGCCGCTGCACCTCGTCCAGCAGCGCCGCCATCCGGCGGTCGCCGCCGTCGGCCATGCACTCGATGAGCATGACGGTCGCGGGCGGCAGCAGGGTCTCGGCGCGGGCGATGAGGCTGTCGACAAAACTGGTGTCCATTCGTGATTCCTCGCTCTTTACAAATCCGGCCGCGGGCGGTATGATAAGGGCACAGCTTATCCAAGGGGTCCGATGGGCCCGGCTCATATCTTTATCCCACAACCCTGTTCTACGGCGGAGCGCGCAAGCGTACCGCCGAACTTTTTTGCGTCGATTGCAAACCGCTTCGCCGGGTTCCGGAACGAGGCGGGAAGCGGCGCGGTCAAAAAATCAGAGCGTATCCGCTGCGGATACGCTCTGACGGTTTTTCTCAGCTCAGGTACTCGCCGCTGCACCAGCCGTAGTTGGTGCCGTACTGGACGAGCGCCCAGCCGTCGATGTAGGCGTATACCTTGACGTTTGTGTTGTAGTCGATCATCGTGATCGTGTCGTAGTTCTGGCTGGGGCCGGCGCGCATACGCAGGCCGCCGCTTGCGCTGACCGTGCGGGTCGTGGATTCGGTGACGTAGTCGTCGTCCTCGGGGTAGATGTCGAGGCTCGCGGCCTCGATCTCGGCGCGGACGGCCTCGCTCGGGTACTGGACGTAGGGCGTCGCGGTCGGCGTCGGGGCGACGGTCTCGACAGCGTCGGCGACGGGGATGTCGGTCGTCTCCTCCACCGGCTCACGCGTTTTGTGGCGGCTCGAGGAGATGATGATCGCGATGATCAGCGCGAGGATGATGCACACGATCACGCAGCCGAGCTTGACGTTTTTCCATTTCGTCTCGCTCCAGTCGTCGGTGTCGAGGAATTTGATCTTCCTCGCGGCGGCGGCGAACCAGCCGCCGTCCTCGTCGGAGGAGTGGAATATCTTGAACCAGAGGATCTTGATCTTGCTGCCGAGATTGACGGCGCCGGTGCGGACGGCCGCGAGGGCGTTCTGCGCCCCCGTCTTCCAGGCCGGGTCGTCCTGCGGCGTCTCGTCGTCGTATACAGGCTCGGTGTACGAGGCGCTGCGGGTCGAACGACGGGTCGGGCGGGTGTTTGTACCTGTACCTGTACTTGTATTTGTATCGGACACGGGCGCTTCATACGCGGGCTCCGTCACCTCGGCGGCGGCCTTTTCGTGTGCGCCGGCGGGGGGCGCGTCGATCTCCCCGTTCGCGACGGACTGGAGAAGGATCTCCTGCATCTTCTCCTGCGCGGGGCCGTAGCCGGCCTCGGCGGCCTTCACAAGGCAGCGGGCGGCCAGGCGGTTCCAGCGATCCTCGTCCGGTTCGGCGGCGGCCTGCTCCAGCGCCCAGAGGGACATATTGTAGTTGGCCTCGGGATCGCCCTCCCGGGCACGGTCGATCATTTCCTGTTCCTGCTGTTCGGTAAGGTCCATCATGGCGGAATAACCTCCTGATTTCGGCTGAGAAAACGGCGGCGTCACGGCTTCACGGTCGCGTCGGCCGCCCTTTTTCACATTGTATCACAGATGATTACAAATATCTACAAAAAAATGACGAAATCGTAAAAATTTCTTTTTCGGCCAAAAGCGGCCGCGGCGTCATTTGGTCACGTCGGCGCAGACCCCGCCGACGAACGCGATGAGCGCCTCGGTTTCGACGCGCATCTGCATCCCCCGCTGCCCGGCGCTGACGTAGATGCTGTCGTATAACAGCGCGGTCTCGTCGAATATGACGGGGTATTTTTTCTTCATGCCGACGGGCGAGCACCCGCCGCGTATGTACCCGGTCAGGCCGAGCACGTCCTTCATGTGCACCATTTCGACGCGCTTGTCGTGCGCGGCGACGGCGCATTTGCGCATATCCAGCTCCTCGCTGACGGGCAGGCAGAACACGAGTATGCCCCGTTTCTCCCCGCGTGTCACGAGCGTCTTGAACATCCGCTCGCGCAGCTCCGGCGGCAGCGATTCCTGATGAAGGCCGGTGGGGTGATCGTCGTCGAACGGGTATTCGCGTATCTCGTACGCGATGCCGGCGGCGTCGAGCAGCCGCAGGGCGTTTGTCTTGGCGGCGGGCATGGTCACCACCACTTCTTCTTCCTGAACAGGACGACCATCCCGACGATGACGACGACGCACATCCCCACGACGACCGGGATGCCGTGCTGCCACCTGAGCATCGGCATATTCACGAAGTTCATGCCGAACCAGCCCGTGATGAGCGTCAGCGGCATGAAGATCGAGCTGATGACGGTCAGCACCTTCATCGTCGTGTTGAGGTTTACGTCGAGCATCGACTGGTACGCCTCCCGTATCTGGAAGACGTTGTCGGCCAGCATCGTGACGTTCGTCATGAGCCGCTCGGCCTTGTCGTGGAAGATGCGGAAATAGAACAGCTTGTCCTCGGCGAACAGCCCGTTTTCGTTGTTCATAAGCTCCTCGCCCACGTCCATGAACTGGACGTAGTAGTTGCGCAGATAGAGGAGGTCGGTCTTGAAATCGAGCATACGGCGGTTGAAGTCGTCGTCCACCTGCCCCTCGAATATCTCCGCCTCCAGCTTGTGGATGCGGAATTCGTAGTCCTCGAGCACGCGGTTGTCGCGGGCGATGATGCTGTCGAGAAACGCGTATACGAGGCGCTCAAGCGTCATCGTACTTGCCGGGTACCGGGTCAGGGAGGTCTTGAAATTGCGCGCCGTGCTCATGTCGCGGTCGTACACGTCGACGACGAGCAGCAGATTCTTGCGCAGAAACAGCGCGACGCAGTCCTCGTCCTGCTGGGGCCTGCTCGTGTCCTGCGTGACCGTGAGCGTGCAGAAGCAGTAGTCCTCGTACACCGCGATGCTGGTGCGGAAATAGCGCCGCTCCTCCTGGCACTGGTCGACGGTCGTGAGAAGCCGAAGCGCCGGTAGCAGTCGCGCAGACGGCTGAGCGTGATGTAGCCCGCCGTGATGCGCTCGGGGTCGATGCTGTCCTCGTCGATCTGCCGCAGCCCGCCGGGGCCGAACTCATAGAACATACCGCGTCCTCCTCCTTCCTCTATTCCTCTGTTCGGTTCTTCCTTTCTGTCCGCCTTCCGGGTGAAGCTCACCCTCCGGGCAAAGCGCCGCCCCTCGGATCAATCCGCCGGGTCAGGCCCTGTGCCACTTCACGCCCTGCGGCGTGTCCTCGAGGACGATGCCCTGTGCCTTCAGCTCGTCACGGATGCGGTCGGCCTCGGCCCAGTTTTTCGCCTTGCGGGCGTCCTGACGGGCGGCGATCATCGCCTCGATCTCCGCGTCGAGGCTCTTCTCCTCGCCGAACGGGATGCCGAGCACGCCGCACAGCTCGAGGAAGATGTCCCGGCACGCCGCCGCGAGGCGTCGGGTCGGCGGCGGGGGAGACGGCGGTGTTGATCTCGCGCACAAGCTCGAAGATGACGGACACGCCGTCGGCGGTGTTGAAGTCGTCGTCCATGACCTCGATGAAGCGGTCGCGATAGCGGCCCAGCGACTGCGCGAACGCCGCGTCCTCGTCGGAGAGCGCGCCGTCCCGGCCGTTTTCGGCGAAGAAGTCGAGATTCTCCTTCGCGGTGCGCAGACGGTCGAGGGCGCTCTGCGCCTGCTCGAGGATCTCGGCGGAATAGTTCAGCGGGGAGCGGTAATGGCTCATCAGCATGAACAGGCGGATGCAGTCGTAGCCGTAGACCGCCGCCGCCTCGCGGACGGTGAAGAAGTTGCCGAGGGACTTCGACATCTTTTTGTTGTCGATGTTGATGAACCCGTTGTGCAGCCAGTAGTTCACGAACTTGCAGCCGTTCGCGGCCTCGGACTGGGCGATCTCGTTCTCGTGGTGGGGGAACGCGAGGTCGATGCCGCCGGTGTGGATGTCGATCGTCTTGCCGAGATAGCGGTTCGACATGGCCGAGCACTCGATGTGCCAGCCGGGACGGCCCATGCCCCACGGCGATTCCCACGCCGGTTCGCCGGGCTTCGCGGCCTTCCAGAGGGCGAAGTCCATCGGGTTCTCCTTGATATCGTTCACCTCGATGCGGGCGCCGGCCTGCAATTCCTCGAGGTTCTGGTGGCTGAGCCTGCCGTAGTCGGCGAATTTGAGCGTGCGGTAGTACACGTCGCCCTGCGTCTCGTAGGCGTAGCCCTTCTCGATCAGCGTCTCGATCAGCTCGATGATCTGCGGGATGTTCTCGGTGGCCTTCGGGTGCACGGTGGCCTCCCGGACGCCGAGGGCCTTCACGTCGGTCCAGTACTCCGCGATGTATTTCTCCGCGATCTCGGCGGCGGTCACGCCCTCCTCGTTGGCGCGGTTTATGATCTTGTCGTCGACGTCGGTGAAGTTCTGCACGAACGTCACGTCGTAGCCCCGGTACTCGAGGTAGCGGCGCAGCACGTCGAACATGATGATCGGGCGGGCGTTGCCGACGTGGATGAGGTTGTACACGGTCGGGCCGCAGCAGTACATGCTGACCTTCCCCGGCTCGATGGGCGTGAATTCCTCCTTGCGCATGGTCATATCGTTGTAAAACTGCATCTGTGATCTCCTTACAATCTACAATAGAACGCGGTAGAATAACGCGGTATGATAGTGCAATTACCGTCGCGCTCGGCGGCGCGGGCTGTCAGACGGTGTGCCCGTACAGGCAGCCGTTTTCCGCCGCCGTGATTTGGACGCGGACGAAGGCGCCCGGCTCCGCGCCGCCGGTGAAATATACCTGCTCGTCGATGTCCGGCGAATCGGCGTAGCGGCGGCCGTACCACTGCCCGCCGTCCTCGCCCTCGCACAGCACGTCGAACGCAAGGCCGATCTGGGCGCGGTCGTACTCGTCCATGACGGCGTTTTGCAGCGCCATGACGCGCTCACGCCGGGCCTCCGCCTCCTCGGGGCTGCATCGATCCGTCATGGCGGCGGCGGGGGTGCCCTCCTGCGGCGAGTAGGCGAACACGCCGGCCCGTTCGAGGCGGTATGTCCGCAGAAAATCCATCAGCTCCGCAAGCTCCGCCTCGCCCTCGCCGGGCAGGCCGGTGATCAGGCTTGTGCGCAGGACGACGCCGTCGATTCTGGCGCGGAGCTTTTCGATGAGGGCGCAGATCTGCGCCTTTGTCTCGGGGCGGCGCATACGGCGCAGGATGCCGTCGTTTATGTGCTGGATGGGCATATCGAGGTAGCGGCATATCTTCGGCTCGGCGGCGATGAGGTCGATCAGCTCGTCCGTGATCTCGTGGGGGTAGAGGTAGTGCAGGCGTATCCAGCGCACGCCGTCGACGGCGGCGAGGGCGCGCAGCAGCGTGCAGAGGTTCGTGCCGTCGTGAAAATCGCGGCCGTAGTGCGTGAGATTCTGGGCGACCAGAATCAGCTCCTTCACGCCGGCCCCGGCGAGGGCCTTCGCCTCGGCGACCACCGCGTCGAGGGGACGGGAGCGGTAGCGCCCCCGGATCGACGGGATGACGCAGTAGGCGCAGCGGTTGTCGCACCCGTCCGCCACCTTCAGATACGCCCACGCCGGGCCGGTGGACACGGCCCGGTCAAGCTCCGGCAGCGGGGCGTTTTTATCGAGAAACCGGGCGTAATGCCGCTCGTCTGACTCGAGCGCGTCCACGATGGCGGGAAAGCTCCCGGTGCCGAGCACGGCGTCGATCTCGGGCAGCTCGGCGAGGATGTCGCCCCGGTATCGCTCGGGCAGACAGCCCGTCACGACGAGGCGGCGCAGAGCGCCGCTCTCCTTGTACTGCGCAAGCTCCAGAATCGTGTCGATGGCCTCCTGCTGGGCGGCGTCGATGAAGGCGCAGGTGTTCACGACGGCGGCCTCCGCCTCGGCGGGGTCGGATACGAGCGTGTGGCCCGCCGCCGTCACGAGGGCGATCATCTGCTCGGAATCTATGAGATTTTTGGCGCACCCCAGGGAGGTGAACAATACTTTCATCGGGTCACTCTCATTCTATGTCATCGGCGGCGTATGCGTCTGTGCCGTTGTCGGCATATTCGTCCGCGTACTCGTCCGCGCCGTCGTTGATATCGTCGTCGGCGTCTGCGCCGGTGCCGTACCGGGCGAGCGCGGCGCGGATGTCGGGCCACGAGAAGCCCCGGCGGGCCAGCATCGCGGCGGCCTTGTCCCGTTCGCGGCGGTCGGACGCGTCGCGGCCCCGGAGCCTTGCGGCAAGCAGCCGGTCGATCCGGCATCTCCAGAAGGGCGTCGTCCCACAGCTCCCGCGGAACGCCGTGGCGTGACAGCTCCGCCCGCACCCGGCCCGGGCCGTAGCCCCGGGCGGCGTAGTGACGGGCCAGCGTCGCGGCGTATTCGACGTCGTTCACGAAGCCGTAGTCGATACAGAGCGCCGTGACCGTCTCGATGTCATCCGGCGACGCGCCCTTGTCCGCGAGCTTTTTGCGCAGCTCCTTTTCGGAGTGCGGGCGGGCGAGGTAATCGACCGCCCACTTCTTCGCCTGCTCGAGCGGGGTGAGGGCGGGCTTGCGGCGGGTCGGCTCCGCCGCCGCCGGGTCGTTCAGGACGGAGCGGACGGCGTACTTCTCGCCGTCGGACGGGTACGCGCTCACGCCCCGGTGTCGGCGGCTGCGCCGGCGGCGGGCGCGGCTGCGTCGCCGTCGTCGAAATCGTCGGCGCTCACGTCCACGGCGCGGCCGGCGGCCTTCGCGGCCCGGAGCGCCTGCGGGCTCATGAGCTTGTGCGCGTTCTCGCGGATGGATTTCTCCAGCTCGGCGCACTTGTCGGGATTTTCCGAAAGGAAGTTCTTGACGTTGTCGCGGCCCTGCACGCGTTCGCCGCAGACGGTGAACCACGCGCCGGCCTTCTCGATCAGCTCGAGCTTCACGCCGAGGTCGACGATCTCGCCGACCTTCGATATGCCCTCGCCGTAGATCACGTCGAACTGCGCCTCCTTGAACGGCGGCGCGACCTTGTTCTTGACGATCTTGACGCGGGTGCGGTTGCCGACCATCTCGTCGCCGGACTTGAGCGTCTCGACGCGGCGCACGTCAAGGCGCACGCTGGAGTAATACTTGAGGGCGCGGCCGCCCGGCGTCGTCTCGGGGTTGCCGTACATGACGCCGATCTTCTCGCGGAGCTGGTTGATGAAGATGACGATGGTGTTCGTCTTCGATACGATACCGGCGAGCTTGCGCAGCGCCTGGCTCATGAGCCGGGCCAGCACGCCGACGGAGGAATCGCCCATATCGCCCTCCAGCTCGCTGCGGGGCAGCAGCGCCGCGACCGAGTCGATGACGACGACGTCGATCGCGCCGGAGCGGACGAGCGCCTCGGTGATCTGCAGCGCCTGCTCCGCCGTGTCCGGCTGGGAGATTAAGAGGTTGTCGATGTCCACGCCGACGGCGCGGGCGTAGCCCGGCTCGAGGGCGTGCTCCACGTCGATGTACGCGGCCTCGCCGCCGCCCTGCTGGGCGGACGCGACGATGTGCAGCGCCAGCGTCGTCTTGCCGCTGGCCTCCGGGCCGTAGATCTCCACGATGCGGCCCCGGGGCACGCCGCCGATGCCGAGGGCGATGTCCAGCCCCAGCGAGCCGGTCGGGATGGCCTCGACGTTCACAGGGATGTCCTCGCCGAGACGCATGATCGCGCCCTTGCCGTAATCCTTCTCGATCTGATGCAGCGCGGTCTCGAGCGCCTTCTTCCGGTCGGCCGCCTGCCCCGCCTCAGTGACGGGCGTCTTTTTTTTCTCCGCCATGTGGTTGTTGCTCCTGTGTTTGTTGTTAGTTGTTAGTTCTTAGCTATTAGCTATTAGTTATTAGTTGGTTTTACGGGGGTGGTGTTGGGGGCTTTCTTATGCGTTGCGCGTATAGCGGGCTGCGACGACGCGGTCGGTGCCGCCGAGGTCCTGTACGGCGCGGACGCTGTCGAACCCGGCCTGCTCCAGAAGCGCCTTCACGGCCGGATACTGCCCCTCGCAGATTTCGAGCATCATCGTCCCGCCGGGGCGGAGGATGCTGCTCCACAGCGCGATGACGGGGCGGATGACGTCGAGACCGTCGACCCCGCCGTCGAGCGCCTTGTACGGCTCGTACTTCCGCACGGAGGCGTCGAGAGTGGAAAGCTCCGCCGTCGGGATGTACGGCGCGTTGCACACGATGAGGTCGAAGCGGCCGAGGTACATCGGCGGCTTGGCCGTCGCGTCGGCGCTCAGGCAGCTCACGCGGGTGCCGAGGTTGTTTTTGGCGACGTTCTGTCCGGCCACGGCGAGGGCGGCGGGGGAGATGTCCACGAGCGTGACCTTCGCCCCCGGCATACGCACGGCGAGGGCGCAGCCGATGCAGCCCGAGCCGGCGCACAGGTCGAGGATGCGGGGCGTTCCGGTGCGGCCGCTGAACAGGCGGACGGCCTCGTCCGCCATCAGCTCCGTGTCCCCGCGCGGAATCAGCACGTCGGGCGTGATGACGAGCGGCACGCCGCAGAACTCCCAGCCGCCGGTCACGTAGGCGACCGGCTCCCCGGTGAGACGGCGGCGCGTCATTTCGCGCGCGCTCTCGTACAGCTCGTCGGGCACGTAGAGGTGCAGATCGCGCAGAAGCTGCGCCGTCGTCTTGCCGGCGGCCTGCGCCACGATGAGCTTCGCCTCGAGCGCGTAGCCCTCGATGTTCGCGTCACGCAGGGCGCGGCGCGTCTCGATGTAGATGTCGTTGTAGGTCCTGGCCATAGCGTTATCCGTGTCTTTCTGTTTATTGCGCTGCCTTTGCGCGGCGGCGGAAAAAGCCGTCGGACCGGGGAGCGGTTACAGCGCGTCCGCGCCGGCCTGATCGGGGATGACGAGCTTCAGGGCGGTGATGGCCACCTCGATCATGCCGTCGTCCGGCTCCTTTGTCGTGATGTGCTGGAGCTGCTTGCCCGGCCACGAGAGAACGCGGGCGAACGGCAGGTCGTCGTGACGGCCCAGCCAGCGGTTGAGCTCATATGTGACCGCGACGACGACGGGCAGCAGCGCGATCTTGAGCAGCATCCGCAGAAACACGTTGTCCACGCCGAGGAACGCGTTCACGAGGATGAACACGAAGATGGATATGATCGCGACGACGAGGATGAAGCTCGTGCCGCAGCGGGGGTGGAAGCGGCTCTCCTCCCGGACGTTTTCGACCGTGAGGGGCTTGCGGTGCTCGTAGCAGAAGATGGTCTTGTGCTCCGCGCCGTGGTACGAGAACAGGCGCTTGATGTCCTTCATCTGCGACACGCCGTACATATACCCGAGCAAAATCGCGATCTTGACGACGCCCTCGAGCAGCGTGCGCAGGCCGTCGTGCCCTGTGCGCAGGCCGGGGATCAGCCCGACGAGCAGCGTCGGCAGAAACACGAAAAGCCCGATGGCGAGCGCGAAGCCCATCACCATCGCGATGCCGATGATGACCTTCTCCGCCTTCTCGGAGCCGACCTTCTCCTCGATCCAGAGATCGAGCTTCGACGGCTCCTCCTGCTCCTCCTCGGGCAGGAACTGCGCCGAGTACGTCAGCGCCTTCATGCCCCTGGCCATGCTGTCGACGAAATTGATGACGCCGCGCACAAACGGCCACCCGGCCCAGGGGTGCCTGTCCTTGTACAGGCTCAGCGGCTCCACCTTTGTCACCAGGCCGTCCTCGGAGCGGATGACGATGGACTGCTTGTCCACGCCCCGCATGAGGATGCCCTCGATCAGCGCCTGTCCGCCGATGGACGTGCGGAACGCGCAGGATTTTTTGTCTTCCATATGGTCTGCGATGTCTCCTTATAAAATGCGATACAATGCGGTTATTGCGGTTGTATTATATTGCGGTTGTATGGCGCGGTTATATCTTGAGGTCGCTCTCGTCGATGACAGGGAGCATGACCGTGACGAGCAGGCCGTGGCCGTCCGTCACGTTCTCCAGCTCGAGGCGGCCCTTGTGCCGGGTGACGATCTCGTCGCACACGGACAGGCCGATGCCGCTGCCCCGCTCCTTGCCGCTGCCCTTGTAGAACTTGCGCTTGACGAGGGGCAGCTCGTTCTCCGGGATGCCGGGGCCGTAGTCGCGGAAGCAGATGACGACCCACCTGTCCGTCGCGCCGATGGTCACGACGACGCGTCCGGCGGCGCGGCCGTATTTCGCGGCGTTGTCGAGGA
The DNA here is from genome assembly GCA_905234005.1 of uncultured Oscillospiraceae bacterium. GTDB lineage: Bacteria > Bacillota > Clostridia > Oscillospirales > Oscillospiraceae > CAJOIG01. Next base: position 5,535 of record CAJOFW010000032.1, on the reverse strand, counting down.
TGTTCAAAAACACCTGCCGCAGCCGGGCCGGGTCGCCGAGAACCGGCGGCAGCGCCGTCTCCGGCGGGGTGTATTCGACCGTCACGCCCTCCTGCTCGAGAAGCTGGCTGTAGCCGAACAGCGTGTCGGACAGCTCGTCCGCCATATCGAGCGGCTCGACGTTCAGCGTGAACCGGCCGTCCTGGATGCGGGTGAACTCGAGCAGCTCCTCGACCATCTTCGTCAGCCGCGCCGACTCCTTCGCGATGATCGCGATGCCGCGCCGGGAATCGCCCGATATCGTCTCGTCGTAGGCCATCGTCTCCGACCAGCCCGTGATCGCGGTCAGCGGCGTGCGCAGCTCGTGGGACACGCGGGAGATGAAATCGGTCTGCATCCGCTCCGTCTCGCCGATTTTGACGCTCATCTCGTTGATCGCGTCGGTCAGGTCGCCAAGCTCGTCGTCGTGCTTCTTGCGGGCCTGAATGCCGTAAGCGCCCTCGGATATGCGCCGGGCGAGGGCGGTCAGCTCCACGAGCGATTCGGTCACGCTGCGGATGAACCAGAAGTTCGACAGCGCCACCGCGAACAGCACGAGCGCCCCCAGCCCGGCGGCCCGGAGCGTCGCGGCCCGGATCTGCCGCGTCACAAGGCGCAGGCTCGTCACATAGCGCATGGCCCCGATGACGGAGCCGTCCTGCGTCAGCAGCGGGGCGGACACGGCCATGATCCGCTCGTCCGTGGCGCTGCTCTGGCCGACCCAGGAGCCGACGGTTTTCTCGTTCAGCGCCTGTTCGACGTCCGGCGTGCCGGGGGCCGCGCCGGCGGTGAAGCCGTAGCTTGTGATCTCCACGACGCCGCGGGTGTTGATGAACTGGAGGATGATGGAGTCCCTGTCCTCAAAGCTCTCGGTATAGCGGTAGGCCCGCTGGTAATACTCGCCGTAGGTCTGCGTCATGTAGGCGGAGAAGAACGACGAGGCGGCCTCCGCCTTCGCGGTGAGGCCGAGCCGGACGGCGCTGTAATAGTAGCTGCGCACGCCGAGACCGTACAGCGTCACGACGGCGGCGGCGATGACCGCCGTCAGGAGGATGCCCGAGCTGAGCCACCGCATACGCAGGCCCCGGATGTGCCACAGCCGCAGGGCGGGCTTTTTCCGGGCGCGGCCCGGTTTTTTCGGGTCGGCGCGCCGGCCGGCGGCGGCGTGGGGCTTTTTCTCCGCGCGGCCGCGCCGGAGATTATTCAGAAGCCCCATTTATAGCCGTAGCCCCAGACCGTCGTGATGTAGGTCGGGATGGTGCTGTTGTCCTCGATCTTGATGCGCAGACGGCGGATGTTCACGTCCACGATCTTCAGCTCGCCGAAGTAGTCCCGGCCCCAGACGGCGTTTAAGATGTCCTCGCGTGACAGCGCCTTGCCGGGGTTGTCCATGAAAAGCTTGATGATCGAGTATTCGATCTGCGTGAGCTTGATGCGTTCGCCGTTTTTCTCGAGCGTGCGGTTGCGGGTGTTGAGGCGGAATGGCCCGTGCCGCAGCTCGCCGGGATCCTCCAGCGCCTCGTCGCTGCCGGTGCGGCGGAACAGGGCGTCGATGCGGGCGGTCAGCTCGGCGGGGGAGAACGGCTTTGTGACGTAGTCGTCCGCGCCGGTCATCAGGCCCGTTACCTTGTCCATCTCCTGCGCCTTGGCGGAGAGCATGATGATGCCGATCTTCGAGTCGCTGGCCCGGATGCGGCGGCACACCTCGAAGCCGTCGATGTCCGGGAGCATCACGTCGAGCAGGGCGACCTTGATGTCCGGGTTCTGCCGGAGCTGCTCGAGGGCCTGTTCGCCGGTCTCCGCCTCGATCGGCTCGTAGCCGGAGCGCTTGAGATTTATCACCACAAAGCTGCGGATGCTGGATTCGTCCTCCAGTACCAGTACCTTTTTCATTGTATGGAATCCTCCTTCACAGATCGCCCGTCTGCCACTCGGCGTAGATGAGCCGGAAGCCCGCGGCCAAATCCGCCGCCGTGACCGCGTCGGACGCGGTGATCGCCGCCGCGTAGACGGTCGCGCCGCTCTCCGCCAGCAGGACGCGTCCGTCCTCCGCGGCGCGGTCGAGGCGGTTTTCGCCTGTCAGCGTGTATATCGTCAGAATGTCCTCGCCGGCGAGGGAGAACGTCGTCTCCGTCTCGCCCGGGAGCGCGTCCTCGGTCGTCACGCGCAGCGTGCCGTTCAGGAACGCGTCGGGCAGGGCGAGGTACCAGCCGTCGTCGTAGTCGTGGTACGTCGTGAGCGCCAGCGTGCGCCGTCCCAGCGAGTCGAGGCTGTACCAGTTTAAGAGCGCGCCCGAGGCCTCGGGCAGCTCCATCACCCGGTCGGCGTTGATGTCCGCCGCGAAGGCCCCGGCCGCCCGGAGCGTACCGCTGCGGCCCCCGGCGCCGAGGGTGATGTTCGCAAGACCGCCGCTGCCGGCGGTGAATACGTCGGTGATCAGCTCGCCGTCCTGCCACGCGCTCTCCACAAACAGCGCCAGGGCGCCGTCGGAGAGATAGCCCACCCTGGCCCGCAGCACGTCCGTTACGCCGTCCGAGAGGCTCGCGGCGGTGCTCTCCGCCTTGCCCCGGCTGTCGAAGACATACCGCGTCAGCGTGCCGGACGCGCCGTCGAGCGTGAGATCAAGCAGCTCGCCGTCGCCGTCGCCGTTAAGATCGCTCACGAAAAACGTCGAGCAGTCGGCGCTCAGAAGCTGCGTGACGCCCGCGTCCCGGATGGCGTACACGGCGAGCAGCCGCACGTCGCCGGAGAGCTGCCACAGCAGCACCAGCTCCTCCGCGCCGTCGCCGGTGAGGTCGGCGTATTCGACGCTGCCGATCGCGCTGCCCGCGCCCTCGATCGAGCCGGACAGCTCGTAATCGCCCGCCTCGCCGAGGCGGTAGACGCACACGACCGGCGTGTGGGCGCTGTCCGCGAGGAACGCGACAGCCTCCGAAACGCCGTCGCCGTCGAGATCACGCAGCTGCACGGCCTGCCGGTGGGCGCCGCCCTGCGGGGCCGCGTACTCGCCGCCGCCGCTGATGTAGCCGTCGATCAGCTCCTCGAGCTGGACATACTCCCCGGTCAGCCGGGGCAGGGCGTAGAGCTGTTCGGCCCCCGCCGCGGAGCAGCCCGCGCAAAGCAGCGTCAGCAGCGCCGCGAGAAGCAGCGCCGTCAGCCGGACGGGCGGCTTCATGGCGCGCACCCCGTTTGCAGTTGTGTCATGGCGCACCTCGCTTGTAACCTTTTTGCTTATTCCCGCTCATTATATCACAGTGGTTACGAAAAGCAAAGAGAAAGTTACAAAAAAATACGAAAAGTTTGTCCGATCCGGCACACACGCCGGCGGACGCGGCGCAAACCGGCGAAGATTTGTGAAAATTCCCCGCTCTGCCATCTTGCACTTGCCCGCGAATGCGCTTATAATACACATAATATTCATGAATGGCAACAGGAGGATCATCTACCATGGAGATCACCATCACCCGCACGACCATGCCGAAGCAGAAGCCCTCGATGGACGGCATCCCCTTCGGAACCTATTTTTCCGACCATATGTTTCTCATGAACTATACCGAGGGCATCGGCTGGCATGACGCCCGCATCGTCCCCTACGGGCCTCTGTCTCTGGAGCCGTCCACCATGGTGCTCCACTACGCGCAGGAGATTTTTGAGGGCCTGAAGGCGTACCGCACCGCCGAGGGCAAAATCCAGCTCTTCCGTCCCAACGAGAACATCCGCCGCATGAACCGTTCGGCCGAGAAGCTGTGCATCCCGCCCGTGCCCGAGGACATCTACCTCCAGGCGCTCAAGACGCTGGTTGAGACCGACAGGGACTGGGTCCCCTCCGAGCCGGACACCAGCCTCTACATCCGCCCGTTCATCTTCGCCACCGACGCCCATCTGGGCGTACACGTCGCGAAGACCTATCTGTTCTGCATCATCTGCTCGCCGGTGGGCTGCTATTATCCCGAGGGGCTGAACCCCGTCAAGATCGCCATCGAGAGCCGGGAGGTCCGCGCCGTCCGCGGCGGTACGGGCTACACCAAGTGCGGCGGCAACTACGCCGCCTCCCTGCACGCCAGCGACGCGGCGGAGCGGCGCGGCTTCAGCCAGGTGCTGTGGCTCGACGGCGTGGAGCAGAAGTACATCGAGGAGGTCGGCTCCATGAACGTCATGTTCAAGATCGCCGGGAAGGTCGTCACGCCGTCCGTCGAGAAGCTGACCGTTCTGCCCGGCGTCACCCGCAAATCCGTTATTGACGTGCTCAAGAGGATGAATTACGAGGTCGAGGAGCGTGACATCTCCGTGGACGAGCTGATCGCCGCCGCCGAGGACGGCACCCTCGAGGAGGCGTGGGGCACCGGCACCGCCGCCGTCATCTCCCCGATCGGAGAGATCAGCTACAAGGACAGGCAGTACACGGTCAACAACTTCGAGATCGGCGAGCTGACGCAGAAGCTCTACGACACGATCACCGGCATCCAGTGGGGCAAAACCGAAGACCCCTTCGGCTGGGTCGTCCCCGTCTGCTGATACTTTTTCCTGAAAGAAAAGGAATAAATAGAGCTTTGTATTCTCTATGAAAAATCGCAGCAAAAAGGAGCGCTTCGGCGCTCCTTTTTGCTTTCGCGTTTATTCCCCTTCGGCGGTCAGCTCGCGGAAGACCTCTTCTGCGAGGGCGAGCGCGTCCTCCGGCGGCGGGACGTACCACGTCCGCGTCGTCGCGTACGGCGTCGTGAACGCCGACCACGGGGACGCCGACGCGGCCGCTTCGGAGAGCGCGGAGGCGGCCGCCGTCCGCAGCATATCCTCCGTGACCTCTTCCGCGTCCAGAAGCGCCGTCACGTCCGCCGCGCACGCCGTCTTGCGGGTAAAGTACGGCGTATCGCCGGGGTAAACGGCCTCGTCGAAGCTGTTTCCTCCCCAGGCGACAAGCGCCGTGCCGCCCTCCCATGTGATCGTGAGCGACGGCGGCGCGGCGGTGCTTGTCCACAGCGCGTAGCCCCCGGGCTGACCGAGCGAGGCGTGATCGCTCACCGCGTCGGGTTCGGTCGTGAGAAGCGACCGGCGGTATGCCTCGTACGCCGCGAGAAAGTCCGGCCCCGCCGCCGCGCCGCGTACCTGCTCCCGGGTGAAGCAGACGTGCGCGTCGGTGACGAGATAGCAGTCGGTGCGGCCGTATTCGTAACGCGGCGTTCCGTCCGCGTCCACGCCGTATTCGAGAAACGCGCAGTCCTGACCCTCGGGCACGTCGATCACGTACACGGGCACATAGCCCGTCGAAAACCGGGCCTCGTACACCGGCTCGATGACGGCGCCGTCCGCCCCCATCAGCCGGCAGGGATACGGCTGCGGGCCGTAGGGGTCTGCCGCGCAGAACCGGCCGTTCAGGGGCCTGAAGCCGGTGACCTCGGAAAACGTCCCGTCGCCGTTTGCGAGAAAGAGGACGCACACGCCGCGATCGGTCAGGACGAACAGCACGCCGTCCGTCTCGTATGTGTCGATCTCCGTGACGCCGCCGAAGGTGTTTTGCAC
>CAJOFW010000031.1:14861-15488 GCA_905234005.1 uncultured Oscillospiraceae bacterium | reverse complement strand
TGGGGCGAAATCCTCAGAATCCTCGAGGAGAAGGCCCGGGCCGGCGTGGATGTGCGCGTCATGTACGACGGCATGTGCGAGATCTCGACGCTTCCCGCCGGCTACTGGAAGCTGCTGGGCGAGCACGGGATCAAATCCAAGCCCTTCTCGCCGATCAGGCCCTTTGTATCCTCCCATTATAACTACCGCGATCACAGGAAGATTCTTGTAATCGACGGGAAGGTAGCCTTCAACGGCGGCGTCAACCTCGCCGACGAGTACATCAACCGCGTCGAGAGGTTCGGCCACTGGAAGGATACCGCGCTGAAGCTGGAGGGCGAGGCGGCGAGGAGCTTTGCCCTGCTGTTTCTCCAGATGTGGAGCATCGACGAGAAGGAGCCGGTCTTTGCGCCGTATCTTGAGAAAACCGTCCCGGCTCCCGAGGGCGCTTCCGGCTATGTGATGCCCTACGGCGACTGCCCGCTGGACGGCGACAAGGTCGGGGAGGCTGTGTACATGGACATCCTGAACCGGTCGAACGACTATGTGCACATCATGACCCCGTATCTCATCCTTGACGGCGAGCTGGAGACCGCGCTGAAGCTGGCCGCCCAGCGGGGCGTCGACGTGAAGATCATTCTGCCGGGC
>CAJOFW010000031.1:0-14753 GCA_905234005.1 uncultured Oscillospiraceae bacterium | reverse complement strand
GTGAGCGACGACGTCAAGGCCGTGACCGGCACGATCAACCTCGATTACCGCAGCCTCTACCACCATTTTGAGTGCGCGACGTATATGTATAAAACCGACTGCGTCGCCGAAATCGAAGCGGACTTTCAGGAGACCCTCGCAAGGTGCTCGCCTGTTACGCCGGAGACGATTCAAAACGACACGCTGTTCTACAAGCTGACGGGAACCCTGCTCCGATTCATCGCGCCGCTGATGTGACCGGACAAAAACGTCCGATTCAAAAGCGCCCGTTAATAATAAAATGCCGCCCGTACGGGCGGCATTTTATACTGTTCTCAAATGAAAAGCTCTGTTTCGTTACCGGGCGCAAAGCCTTGGAATTGCTGTCTTGTCGAGCGAATATAAAGTTCTTTTTGATACTTTTTCTTTCAAGAAAAAGTATTACAGCTTCTCAAAAAAGGCCGTCAGATTCTCGAGCCTTTCGTCTTTCGCGAACAGGTAGATATGATACACAAAATCGCCCTTGGGGATGTAAAAGCTGACGGAGAGCCGTTCGCCGTCGTCGTATTGCGTGATTTCGACGGACATGGGGTGTTCCTCTCCGGCCAGAAGAGTCGTGCCGTAATCGGGGCCTTCGTCGTCGCCGAACAGGGCGTTTATCGCCCACATGTCTTCGATGCTTTTCCGCACCAGCTCTTCCTCGCTCAAGCCCAGCTCGTCATCCGCGAGAGCCTTGATGAACACGTTGATGAAGCCGTCTATGCCGTCGATTTCCGCGGTGAAGTGAAGCTGACCCCAGCCCTGCTCGTAGGCTTCGCTGAGCGGGATGATCTCCGTGGATTCCGTCGCGTCGTCATTGTCCCGGACGATCGTTCCGCCCTCCGGGACGGAGAGCTTGATTCCGAAATACTCGTTTATATACACGCCGTCCTTCAGAATCCCGTTCAGGAGAATGTTCTCCTCCTCGGTCATGGCGGCGACACGGGGCGGAACCTCCATGCTGTAATCGTCCTCCTCATCGTAGGGAGCTTCCGTATCGGAAGTGCCGCCGAAGAGCGTGTCGATGAGTCCGCCCAGCATTTCGAGTTCGCCCGCGTCGTCCGCGGCCCGGATCATCTCATCGACCCGATCGGCGAAGGCGGTCAGCGCCGGCAGCAGCGAATCGAGCGCCGCCCGTGCGTCCGCCCCGGCGGCCTCGCCGGACGGCTCCCCGGAGGGTTCGTCCGACGGCTCGTCGGAGGGGTCGGACGACGGCTCTGCGGAGAATTCAGTCGATGGCTCCGCCGAGGGTTCGGACGACGCCGCCGACGGAGGCTCGGCCGCCGCGAGGGCGCCGACGGAAAGCATCAGCGCAAGTACAAGGATCAGGGAAAGGGTTTTCAGGGTTCTCATGATACAGACCTCCTGTAATAAGATTTTCACGTAAAAAGATTGCTGTGGCCGGGCGCGGGATGTATTCAGCGTCCGGCGGTCTGGACGCGTTTTGTGTCCGTGCCGGACGTCAGGAAGCGAATCAGCCGTACAATGCCGTCCGCTATCAGCAGAATCCCGACGTAGACGCCATAGAAGCCCACCGTCACACGGGGAATCAGCAGAAAGCTGACGCCGCAGAGAAAGGTCAGCAGGCACTCCGTGATATACATGACGCGCCGGAAGCGTCCGCCCTTTTCCCGCGCCGCCTTCTCCCACGAGAGGCACGCCTCCGCAAAGCAGAGCGCGCCGAAAAGGGTGTTGCCGAGGATGAACGTCACATGCTCGTTGAACGCCGCCGCCGCGAACAGAGCGATAAGGACAAGAGAGAGGACGATCTGATTGCGCATCCCGGTCATTGCCCAGCGCTGTCTTATAAGCTTGCGAACCGTCAGACCGACATAGATGAGCGCCGCGGCAAGCGCCAGCACCACCGCAGCCGCCTGGACGACCTTTTCCGGGAACAGGATCACACAGATCCCGAGTACGACGAAGAGCAGGCAGCGTGTCAGCGGGCTGTACGTCATTCGGCTCAGGAAGCCTGTTTTTTTCGGCTCGTCCGGTTTATCCTCCGCCGCGTTCCCGTAAACGATCGCCCGGGGCAAAGCGTCCATGGCGCGCTTTGTCACGTCGCTGCTTTTGCCCAGCTCAATGAGCGCCGCGCTGATGTCCTCGATGCCGAGGTCGTCGAGGGAGGTCATACCGTTGGCGCCGAGGGCGTCGAACAGCTCGTCCACGAACATCGGGCGATCATCCTGAGGGATGTCCTCGATCCATACGCCCATCGTATCGCCGATCCATACGGATATCGGGTCGAACGCGTCCGTCTCCGCCAGCGCCCCGTGATCCACGAGCCACGAGGGAAGCGAATGCTGCACGACGCCCTCCTGGCTGCTTTTTACGATGCGCGTGTCGGTGATTTTCGGCTCAAAGAGCTTGCCGATCACCTCAAACTCCGGGACGATCCGTGTGGTCTTCCCGTCGATCCTGTCCATGACGGAAAGATCGATCACCTCCGGGCAAAAACCCGGCCCGTCCAGAACATACACCCTTGTCACCCGCTCCCAGGCGGCGTCGGAGAGCATACAGGACGCGAACAGCGCCTGATTGCCCCCTTTGGAATGTCCGGCGACGTACCAGTCCCGGCCGTCGTCCGCGGCTGCGAGGATACGCCGCTCGGCGTATGCCGCCGCCATCTCCTGGGCCTCCGTGCGGGTAAAGGAGATCATGCAGTCCTCCTTCCAGCCGGCGAGGGTGGCGTCGGTGCCGCGGAAGGCGATAAGGGAGAAATGATCCCCGGCGTGAAAGGTCACGGCGGCGAACTGCAGGGCGGCGTCCGGCTTCAATATGTCCTCGCAGTCGCTCATGGTGAGATTGCCGAAGCGCTCGGAGCGGACGGCGGCCTCGAAAACCTCCGAATTGCCCAGGTCGCCGCCGGTGATGCGGAGCTTTGCCTCGCCCGCCTCGATCATGGGCAGACAGTCCCGCACACGGGGCGTCGGGCCGAAGGCGTCAAATACCGGACGCAGATCAAAATAGGACAGCACGCACAGAATCAGCGCGTCCGCCTCCCGGAAGGGACAGCAGGCAAAATCCAGCGCGCCCATCCATCCGATATAGTCGGTAAGCTTATCCACGGCAAGCCATCCTTTCCGCTTTCTTCCTGTTGACGCCTGCGGCGTCGTTGATACGCCTCTGTCCGCCGCCGGGCTTTTCCGGGGCCGCGACGGCGCCGCTGTATAAAATGTACCATATCAGCCCCATGAAAGCAACCTTGTGGAAGAAAATGTAAGTGCGCTCCATCGGAAGCGGCGGGAGCGGAGCGGCGGGAGCGTTCCGCCCATTCGCTTCGAACGCGTTTCATATTTTCCGTCGGCGGTATTGGCAACTGGAGGGAAAATGTGTTATAATGATGCAAACCGATTATCATTCACTCTTTAAGGCAAGGAGATAACAGTATATGGAAAACAAAAAGCGGCTCGTCACACGGAGCGACTTTGACGGTCTGGCCTGCGCGATGATGCTTCGCGAGCTTGACATCATCGACGAAATCAAATTCGTCCACCCCAAGGACGTGCAGGACGGCAAGGTGGAGCTTGGCCCGGACGATATCACCACAAACCTGCCCTATGACCCGCGTGTCCGGCTCGCGTTCGATCACCACGAGTCCGAGGAGGATCGGCTCATGGCGCAGGAGACCGGCGGCAAGCTCGTCATCGACCCCAACGCCCGCAGCGCCGCCCGTGTCGTGTACGACTACTACGGCGGCAGGGAGGCGTTCCCCCGCATCAGCGACGAGCTGATGGAGGCCGTGGACAAGGGCGACAGCGCCGATTTCACGATGGACGAGATTCTGAACCCGTCGGGCTGGGTGCTGCTCCATTACCTGATGGACCCGCGCACGGGCCTTGGCCGGTTCCGCCATTTCCGCATCTCCAACTATGAGCTGATGATGGAGCTGATCGGCTTCTGCATGGATCACACCATCGACGAGATCCTGCTGCTGCCCGACGTCAAGGAGCGTGTCGACCTGTACTTTGCCGAGGCCGAGCAGTTCCGCGAGCAGCTTCTGCGCATCGCGAAGGTGTACGACAAGGTCGTCGTGCTCGATCTGCGGGAGGAGGAGATCATCCACGCCGGCAACCGTTTCATGATCTACGCGCTGTTCCCGGAGACGCAGATTTCCATCCACGTCGCGTGGGGCTTCCGCAAGCAGAACACGGCGGTCATGATCGGCAAGTCCATCGTCAACAAGGCGTCCAACGCGGACATCGGCCGGCTCTGCCTTGCCTACGGCGGCGGCGGCCACCACAACGCCGGCACCTGCCAGCTCGACAACGACGTCGTGGACGCACAGCTCCCGGATATCATCGCCGCCCTGAACGAGGGCTGACCCCTTGTTCAGCAGCCCGGCGAAGCGGATGCTGAACAGTTACATGGTATTACATGTCCTTCCAGCGCCTGAGCGCCGGGAGGACATTTCCTTTGTAGTCAAACAGCGTCTGGTTGGCCCACTCGTTGCCGCCGGGGCCGGGGTCGCCGATGTACGGGAGCGCGGCCTCGTTCGCCCAGCCGCAGCCGGGCACGGGCAGCCATGCCGGCTCCCACCACACGACGCCGCGTCCGCGTCCGCCCGGCACCTGCCGCACCGACGCTGTCAGCTCCCGCAGAAATCGCTCCTGTCCCGCCGGCGTCATGGGCCACGCGACTGACGCCGCGAGACGCTCCGTCGCCGCCGGGCCTTTTCGTCTGTCGGGCGGCAGGGCCTCGCAGGACGCGTAGTCCCGGAGCGTGAAGCCCATCGAGGTCTCTACGATCAGAACGTCCCTGTCGTATCGCCCCGATACGGCGGCCATATTCTCCCGCAGCATATCCAACGTGCCGTGCCAGAACGGGTAATAGCTCATGCCGATCACGTCAAAATCCGCGCCGCCGCACGCGAAATACCGGTCGAACCAGTCCCTGTACAGCGCGGCGCTGCCGCCGTTGTCGAGGTGCAGGACGGTTTGGATGGCGGAATCATGCGCCCGGATGGCGGCGAGACCGGCGCTGACATAGCGGGCGATCCGGTCAAAACGCGGCGTCTGTCCGTGCGGCCACAGAAGGCCGTTTGTCAGCTCGTTTCCCGGCGCGGCGAGACGCGGCGTCACACCGTTTGCCGCGAAGGTCTCCAGCACCGACGCCGTGTACGCATACACCGCGTCCGCGAGAGCGTCCGCGTCGAGGCGACGCCACGCCCTGGGGATGAGCTGCTTGCCCGGATCGGCCCAGAAATCGCTGTAATGAAAGCTCAGCATGACGTCCATCCCCAGCGCCCGCGCCCGCCGCGGGGAAGATCGCACGTCCCCGCCCCATATGGCTCGCCGTTCGGGCCGTAGGGGTCGTTCCACAGGCGCAGGCGCACGAGGTTTACGCCGTGGCGGCGGAGTATACGCATGGCGTCGTCCTCTTGTCCGTCGTCGAAAAACCGCCCGCGGCAGCGCTCGATCTCCTCGAGTGCGGAGAGGTCGGCGCCGCGATAAAACCGATCATTCCGATCATTCACCGTCTCATTCATCGTCGAAGGTAAACCGCCGGTTCATCGCCCGGTAGCGGAAGCGGGCAAGCTCGTTTTTGGCCAGCACGTCCGCCTCGCTGCCGACGTACTGGCAGCGGATGCAGTAGTATTCGTCCTTCCCGGCGTCGTAGAACATGTCGATGTCCAGATCCCGCATGAAGCAGGACGGACAGCGGTAGTTCAGTCTGCCCTTTCCAGCCTGAGCCATGTCGAAAAAACCTCCCCCTGACGGAGCGTGCCCTCGTACCCCAGCGTGAACATGGGGCTGAAGGCGTAGCCCTCCCGGATAAAACCGGCCTTGTCCCGGCCGGCGCATTCCATGCTGACCTTTGTCCTGATCGGCGGCAGCGTGCAGGACACGGCGGCGGCGTCACGGGCCCGCGCCTCACGGCAGCGGTATTCGTAGGGTATGACCGCGCTGTCATCGCCCGCGTCGAGCCGGAGCGTGAGAGAGGACATATCCTCCGCGTACTCCGTCGTGCCGTAGCAGCCGACCATGTATTCGCGGATGACGACGTCCGCCGCCGGGTCGCTCACGGCCAGTACCCGCCGGTCGATCCGGATCGCGGCGCTGCCCTCCGTGAAGGTGATGACGCTCTGCAGCGTGACCGCAAGCCCGTCGGTGAAGACAAGCTCCACCGGGTCGAGGGTCAGAACGCGGTCGTCACCGGCACGCGAAAAATGAGCCTTCGTGCGGCACAGGCACAGGTCGGCCTCCTCGCCGGCGTGACACACCTTGGCGCTGCGGACGGTGCCCTCCCCGGCGTAGTGGGTGAAGTAGCCGGCGCGGTATTTCTCCTGAATCAGAAACGGATAGCTCGCGTCCTGGATGTGCGGCGTTCCGATGCCGACGGGCCACTCGAGCTTCGCCGCGTAAGGCCGCAGATCGACGATCGCCCCGCCCTGATCCATGTTGACGCAGACGCGCATATACGGGTCGCAGTACCAGAAGAGCTGCTTGTCGCTGCCGTAGAGGATGTCGCGCCAGAGGGCGCATTCCGGCTCCGTGTATGTCTTGTTCGCCCGGTAGAAATCCGCGAATTCCGACATGGTCATGTCGGTGAGACGGCCCTCCTGTTTGAGCCTTCCGTAGTACGCGCAGCAGTCCTCGTAGGACTTTAAAAGCAGCTCGTAGGGGGCCTCCCAGCGACCCGTTTTGTTCATCCAGCCGGGGCCGACGAACATCATGTTGTACGCGACGCCGTTGTTGTACCGTCCGAGCGAACGGTACTGGTCGATGAGGTTATAGAGATACGGATACTCCCATGCTTCCGTGTCGTAGATCATGCCGCGCAGGACGTTCTGCGGGTGGGTGCCGAAATTTGAGCCGTTGCCGTCGTAGCAGGCGAGAAGATCGCGGCTCAGGTGCGGGATCGCGACGACGCCGCTGTCCTCCGCCTCGTTCGCGGCGGGGGCGTGGGTGTTGACCTTCGAGGGGATCCACGGCGCCCACGGGCCGCCGTCCATGAACGTGTACCACGAGTTGTTGCAGGTGTGGTACGCCTTCGGGCCCTCCTCCCAGCACGTCGCGACGGCGCATTTGACGCCGGGGTATTCGGATTTGATGTAGTTTATCAGTTCCGCGTCCATGTAATACGAGCCGGTCGAGGCGGGGTAGAAGCCGAAGCGGTCGTAAAACGTCTCGAAGACGTCCCGCACGATGGCCTTCTTGTCCTCCATCGAAAACATCCAGATGCAGAAGTCCTTCGTCTTGTACTTCTCCCGGAAGCGGTCGCAGGGGAGCCCCAGCAGGGTCAGGCCGATCTCGTCGCCGTATACGGCGTGATGCTCCTTCGCGAGGGCGACGGCCTCGGCGGAAAACAGGCTCGCGTAGGTCATCTGGATGGTGGTTTTAAGGCCGTTCCGGTGGGCGCAGTCCTGCTGTACGCGGAAGATATCGAGGCTCTCCGTCACAAGCGGCGTGCGGCTTAAATCCTCCGCCCTGCCGTGGCCGGTGACCTTCTCGGCGTACTCCGGCGCCATCTCCGGCCGGTGGATGATGTTGACTATGAATTGCTCCAAGCTCGTCCCTCCGTACAGCGGCGCCGTCCTTCCCGGAGCGGGAGACGGCGCCGCGTTATTGCTGGAAAAATGCGCTGAAGTGCGCGGTTAACAGCGCGATCAATCGTTCGGTTGACCGCCGGGTTCGATCACTGCCCGGTGAGGAGGTTTACCTCCGTCTCGGGGTCGAAGAAGTGCATGACCTTGCCGGAGAAGGTGATGTACAGCCTCTTCCCGGCGACGAGGCTCTCGCGGTCGGCCGTGTCGAGGTCGACGGTGGGTACGCGGACGATCACGCGGGAGTCGTCCTCCATCACGACGTGCAGGTGCAGCTCGCTGCCCATCATCTCGTTGACCTCCAGCGCGCACGGGATGGCACCGGGGGCGTCCGCCGTCGTCAGCGTGATGTGCTCGGGCCGCACGCCGAGCCGGACTTTGCCGGCGGGGACGTCCTTTTCCTTCAGAAGGTCGCCCTTGACGCCGTCGGCCTTCAGCTCCACGCCGAACGGGTCGACGACGTAGCCGTCGCCCCTCCGGCTGAGGTTCGCGTCCATGATGTTCATCTTCGGCGCGCCGATGAACTCCGCCACGAACAGGTTCTTCGGCATCTCGAACACCTCGGTCGGCGTGCCGACCTGCTGGATGTAGCCGTCCTTCATGATGACGATCCGGTCGCCGAGGGTCATGGCCTCGGTCTGGTCGTGCGTGACGTAGATGAACGTCGTATCGAGCTTCTGCCTGAGGAGGATGATCTCCGCCCGCATCTGGTTTCGGAGCTTGGCGTCGAGGTTTGACAGCGGCTCGTCCATCAGGAACACCTTGGAGTTGCGAACCATCGCGCGGCCGATGGCGACGCGCTGCCGCTGGCCGCCGGAGAGGGCGCGGGGCTTGCGCAGAAGATAGTCCGTTATGCCGAGGATCTCGGCGGCGTTTGTGACCTTCTCGAAGATCACGTCCTCGGGAACCTTCTGGAGCCGGAGGGAGAAGGCGATGTTGTCGTACACCGTCATGTGCGGATACAGCGCGTAGTTCTGGAAGACCATCGCGATGTCGCGATCCTTCGGCTGACGGTCGTTCACGACCTCGCCGTCGATCTCCACGGTGCCCTCGCTGATCTCCTCAAGCCCCGCGATCATGCGGAGCGTCGTCGATTTGCCGCAGCCCGACGGGCCGACGAACACGACGAATTCCTTATCCCGGATATCGAGGTCAAAGTCGTGCACGGCGACGACCTTGTTGTCGTATATCTTCTTGACCTTTGTCAGCTTTACGCTTGCCATTGCTCTTCACTCCTTTCTTATCCCTTGACAGCGCCGCCGGTTACGCCCTCGACGTAGTATTTCTGCAGGCACATGAACAGGATCGTCACCGGTATCGCGACGACCACGCCGCCGGCGCAGAACATCGTGTAGCAGCTTCCGATCTGATCCTTGTTGAGCCAGTTGAACATACCGACCGCGACGTTCATGCCCTCGGACGTGCCGAACGAGACGTACCGGGCGAACACGAAGTCGCCCCACGGCGCCATGAACGCGGTCAGGATCGTGTAGATGACGATCGGCTTGGCCAGGGGCAGGATGATTTTCCAGAGAATCTGCGCCCTCGTAGCCCCGTCCACCAGGGCGGCCTCGTCGAGGGATTTCGGGATCGTGTCGAAGAAGCCCTTCGAGACGTAGTAGCCCATGCCGGAGGACGCGACGTACACGAGAATCAGCCCCGGCACCGCGTTCGACTGCGTGAGGCCCAGATCCTTCAGAACGCGGTAGAGGATGATCATCGTGAGCATCCCCGGGAACATGCCGAGAATCAGCATGAACCGCATCAGGGCGGCGCGCATTTTGAACCGGAAGCGGGAGAGCGTGTAGCTCATGCAGAGCACGATCACGGTCTGGAACAGGGCTGTCACGAGCGCCATGATGAACGTATTGAGATACCAGCGCTTGAAATCGGTCTGGAACAGGGCGACGTAGTTGTCGAAGCCCCACTGCTGCGGCACGACGTAGCCCACCTGCCAGGTGGATTCCACGCGGAAGGACTGCAGGAGGATGCAGATGAACGGGATGAGCCAGATCACGCTCATGAGGATGAGCACGACGTAGATGATCGTGTTGCTGATCGTGTTTTTGGCCCGCATGCCGATGTGGTTCGGGTGACGGTTCAGATAGCGGTTTTCAAACCGGACGTCGACTTTATCATGTCTGCTCATTACTGGAAGTCCTCCTCATTCTTGATGGAAGGCAGGGCGTTATACACGATGACAGAGATGAGAGCGACCACCACGAATACCATGATGCCGACCACGGACGCGAGATAATACTGCGCCTCCGCGCCGGTGGTGATCTTGAAAAGCCATGTGATCAGAAGGTCGGTATAGCCCGCCGTGCCCGCGACGGAGGACGCGGCGCTGTTCGTCGGCCCGCCGGAGGTGAGCAGATAGATGACGTTGAAGTTGTTCATGTTGCTCGTAAAGCTCGTGAGCAGATACGGGCCGGTGATGAACAGCATATACGGCAGCGTGATCTTCGTGTACTGCTGCCAGGCGTTCGCGCCGTCGATGCGGGAGGATTCGTAGAGATCCTGCGGTATGTTCATGAGGATGCCGGTGGCGATCAGCATCAGATACGGGATGCCGATCCATATGTTGATGATGATGACCGTCACCCGCGCCCAGGTCGGATCCTCCCAGAAGGGGAGGGCCTGCTGTATCCAGCCCATGTTCATGAGAAACAGATTGATGAGTCCGTTTTTCGCGAACATCTTCGAGACGTACAGCAGCGAGATGAACTGCGGGATCGCGATCGTCATCACGAGGATCGTCCGCCAGACCTTTTTGATGCGGATGCCCTTTTTGTTGATCATCATGGCCACGAACATACCGAGGAAGTAGTTCGTAAACGTCGCGAAGAACGCCCAGATCAGCGTCCATACGAGAATTTCCCCGAACGTCGCGGCGTAGACCTTGTTGCCGCCGCTCCATGAAAGCATCGTGTTGAAGTTCTGCAGGCCCACCCATGTGAACAGGTTGTTGTTGTAGCCGTCGTGCGTGCCGTCGTAGTTCGTGAACGCGACAAGGATCATGAACACGATGGGCAGCACCGTGAACACGAGGATGCCCAGCAGCGGCAGGGCGAGCAGCGTCTTGTGGAACTGGTCGTCCACAAGCGAGCGCAGATCGTCCTTTCCGCTTTTGAGACGCTTGCCGGAGCGCAGGATGTCCTCCGCGATGCGGTTCTGCCTGATGTTGAGCCGCCAGGTGTAGAGGAAGGCGATGATGAAGAAGACCGTCAGCACGCCGTAGAGCAGAATCTTGAAGGAGTTGTCAAAGTACTGCGTCGTGTAGGCGTCGAGCACCTCGTTGTAGACCTCCATCGGCCCCTGCTTTCCGAGCGACGGCAGCATACTGAGCCAGTAGCCGCCGGCCGTGAGCATATACACGATGAAGACCGCCTCGAACAGCAGAAACAGAAGCCCCCGCAGCACCTGCCCGCGGCAGATCGAACCGAAGCCCATGATGAGGTAGGACGACCGCGTCTTCCAGTCGCCGTTTTTGAAGGTCAGGAACAGGTCGGAAAGCTCCGTCCCGATCCCGACGCCGAGCCGTTTGAAAAACCGCCCGACGGCAAGCCCGATGCCCTTGAAGAAGCGCGGGATGCCCGCGGTGAAAAACCGGCCCAGCCCGTACAGGAATTTCCGCCCCTTTGACAGGCGCAGATATTCAAGATCGCTGTATTGTTTCATGCGTATACCCCTCTGTAAAAAAATGGCTGACGTCAGAGGTATGACGCCAGCCATTTTTCTGTTGTGCCATACTGTGTATTCACTTTTACACGGTATGGTTCATTACCCCTCGATCAGAGAAAGGGTCTCGGTGTTCGTGTCGAACTGGACGATATAGGTGCCGTCCGCGTCCACGACGAGGTTCGAGCCGTCCAGCCCGTCTACGCCGTAGTTCACGTCCCAGGAGGCGCCCTGACGGACCTTCAGCTCGTCGCCGGCGGCGAGGTCAAGGGGATCGGACTGGAAAACGCCGGGTTCGACCTCGGTCATCGGGAAGTCGGTGTCCCACGAGGTGCCGGCGATGCCGCCGATCACGGACCACGCGTTCAGCTCCTCCTCGCTCATCTCAAAGAGGGCGGAGATCTTGTCGCGATAGCTGTCGAGAGCGGCCTGCAGATCCTCCTCGGACTGGGCGGCCTCCACGTCGGTCGCGATGACCTTCGCGAGATCCCACCACGAGCCGTGGATCTGGCCCTGCGGGACGGAGTACGGGGACTGCGCGATCAGGGCGGCGAGGCCGGGGTTGGCCTGTACCTCCTCATCCGCCTGTGCGGTCAGGTTCGAGGGGCCCCAGGACAGAGCCTCGAAGCGTTCCATCTGCGCGGCCTCACCGGTCAGGTACTGGGCCAGACGGTGCAGCGCGGCGGCCTTTGTGGCGTCGGTCTGCGGCTTCACGCCGAGAAGCTTGCAGCCGGAGTAGGAGCCGAGGTGGTACTCGGTGCCGTCCACCTCAAAGGAGGGCAGATCGGTCGCGCCCATGTTGTCGCCAAGGATCTCGCTGACGGTCTCATAGTCCCATGTGCCGGTCACGACGATCGCGGCGTTGCTGGCGAAGTTGGAGCCGGCGGAGGAGCTCAAATACATCGGGGAGGTGACGAGCTTCTGCATGCCCTTCACGGCGATCAGGCCCTCGGGGGAGTCGAACGTGTCGTTGACGGAGACGAACGCGCCGTCGTCATCGGTGATCCACTCGGAGACGCAGCCGGTGCCGAAGAAGAAGCCGGCCATATACCACGCGGAGGTGTCGGTCTCCATCGAGAAGTACATACCCGCCTCCTCGCAGTCGGCGATCAGGGCCTCGAGGCTGTCGACGTCCTCCTCGGGGATGACGCTCTTGTCGTAATACATGAAGTAGCCGTTGTCGGCGGTCAGGGGATAGGCGAAGATCTCGCCGCCGGTCGTCGCCGCCGTGACGCTGCCCGCGTCGTTGTTCGCGGTGACGAACTCCGCCGCCTGCGCGCCGAGCTTCGACAGCGCGCCGGCCTGCACGAGACGGGCGAACTGATCCTGTGCGAAGCAGTAGATGTCGCCGCCGGCCTCCACGTCGGTGATCATGTTGGTGGCCGCCTCACCCTCGCCGACCGCCTCGACGGTGGCGTTGAAGACGATGCCGTACTCATTCGAGGCGTTGAAGTCGGCGATCTGCTTCGTGGTCAGATCGACAGCCGCCTCGGCGACCCAGACGGTGATGGCGTACTCGCCGGCAAGCTCGGAGCCGCCGGACTGGGCGGCGGGAGCGGCGGCGGATTCGTCGGCGGCCGGGGCCTCGGCCGCGTCGCCGCTGTCCGCCGCGGGGGCGGACGAACCGGACGAGCCGCCGCAGGCGCAGAGCGCGAATACCATGACGGCAGCCAGAAGCAGTGCAAGCAGTTTCTTCATGATGGTTCCTCCTGTAATATTATTTGCGGGAGGCGTCCCGGTCGGAACGCTCACCCATTTCGGGAAGGCGCTTTTTGTCGGTTCGCCTTCACCCTTAACGCTGATTATACTCTTAACAAAGTTATTTGTCTACCAAGAACTTACCATTTTATTAAGAAATTTTTATATAATGTGCCGAAATCCGCCCCGCAGAGGGCGTACAACACGCGTCATGACGCCCATAAACCGGGCGGAATTCGACTGCCCGGGATGTTGCTCATCCGGCGGAGGACAGCGACGCGTCGTCGATTTTGCCCCACGCGCCCGCGCCGCTGCCCTGGCATTGGACGGAAATGCCGACGGCGATCTCCTGCGTGCCGTCGTATGCGATATCGTCTATGACGCCGGTGTCCCAGCTCCCGTAGGCGGTGATTTCCATCGGCGCGGTCGCGGCGATCTCGCCGTCCAGCTTCACATAGGCGTAGACGTCCGTCTCGCCGGCGTCGCCGCCCATGATGGAGATCGAATAGCGGTAAGTCCCGGCGGGGAGGCCGGTCACCGGCTGCTCGAGCGTGAACGCCACGCTGTTTTCGGCGGCGCTCCAGAAATGCATATGCCATGTGCCGCCGAGGGAGTCGGTGACCTTGTCCTCCACGTACAGCTCGTCGGCGCTGCCTAGCTCGTTGAGCTGCCAGCCCGTCAGGTCGCCCGACTCAAAGCCGGGGTTCGTGAGGTAGTTGAACGCCTCCATCGAAACGACGCACCGGGCCGGCAGACCGTCCGCCGTGCCGGAAAGCGCATAGACGTTCACCCCGCCGTCACGCATGGCGGCAAGCTCCGCCTCGGTCACGTCCCACACGACGGGCACGGGCCGCGTCGAGCCGTCGCTCATGACGGCGTTCACCGTATCGGGCAGGACGACCGCCGAGCCGAGGTCGAAGGACAGCGCCGTGTCCTCGATCGCGTCCGCGACGATTGCCGGCTCGTTGCCGAATCGGACGAGGTTGAAGATCTGCAGGGAGGGCAGCGGCGTGCCGTCCGGCGCGAACATGGCCTGGTTGTCCACCGCGCAGCCGCCGTAGTACCGGCCCGCGTCGTCCGGGTCGTAGGCGGCGGCGAAGCTTGTCGCCCAGCCGGAGCCGTATGTCTCCCACAGCGCCGCGTTCTCCTCGTGGGAATCGCCGCCGACGGTGATCCACGTCCCCTCCCAGTAGACGACGCCGATGCCGTTGGCGGTGCGGTTCGCGATCGTGTCGATCACGTCCCGGACGGAATTGGCCTGTCCCTGCACGGTGTAGGGGTAGCTTTTCGTCACGGCGCTGTCATCGGAGATCGTGTTCGGGAAGAAATCGGTGTCCTCGGGCGTGTAGGCGTAGGAGGTCTCCATGACCATGACCTTCTTGCCGTACGTCTCCGCGATATCCGTCAGCACCGCCGCGAGGTTGTCGAGCGTGCCGTGCCAGAAGGGGTAATAGGACGAGGCGAATACGTCGTAATCGACGTCGTAGTACGCGAGCTTCGAGGCATACGCCGCGTAGCTGCCCTCGCTCTCGGGGTTTGCGAAATGCACCGCCACCAGCGCCTCCGGGTATACCTCCCGCACGGCGCGGCTGCCGGCCTGCATCAGATACTGGATGTTGAACCAGGTCTTTTCCCCGCAGAGCCTGCCGTTCGTCTCGTTGCCGAGCTGCACCATACCGACGTCCACGCCGGCGTCGCGGAGCTTCGTGAGGCAGTCGATCGTGTAATCGTACACGGCCTCGGTCTTCTCCTCGATCTCCATGCCCTCCCACGCCTTGGGGGCCATCTGCTTCGACGGGTCGGCCCAGAA